>NZ_JAYJLD010000011.1 GCF_035282765.1 Ferviditalea candida
CTTCTTCAACTCTGCTCTAGTCAATGTCAATGTCTCCTGTCCCATAGTGACATTATCTCAGAACAGTTACAGGGTGACATTATCACAGCACAACGACATGACAAGATCAGGAAAAATTCTAGAACAAGGTCAATTTAATTGCCACCAACAGAAGCAGACCGGGAAATCCCAATATGCCCACCGTCAAAACAGTAACAAGATTAAGGGGAAGACGGAAATGGATCCACGCGCCGGATAAATTGATAAAATACAAAATGAAGGCGGCGAGAATCAAATTTAATAATGCATAACCGAACCACTGTATATGAATCCGGGTACGGAGCAAAATAATCACAAGCAGCGACAAGGACACGACAAACAGCAGCATCCACATCGGTTATTCACCTGCCGAAAGCTTATTCATGTAATCATGAGACGTAGGTTTTCGCTTGCCATCTCCTATGATATCAAGCATGTTGAGGTCCATCTTCTTTGCGCTACGCAGCAGCATTCCGTATCTTTTTTCCGCTGCTTCCAGCATGAATATAACATAATCAATCTGATCCTCTTCGAGCACGTAATTCAATCTCTCCTGCGCAACGCTCCATTCCATTCTGGCCTTGTTGATTTCCTCGATCAACTTGACCTTTTCATTCGGTATCTGGTTCCTTTCTTTTGTCGAACGCAACAGCCTTGTCCATCGCATTACGTTTTTCACTCCTTGTCCAGGCTTAGCCGATTCCCTGAGAGCGTCACTTTCCCGATATTTTGTGCGGCTAATTTATACATATGGGAAAACCCCCCGTTTAGAACCCAGTTCGGTCAAAAAAAAAGAATCATGAGATTTTTCAACTCACGATTCCTGATTTGTCCCGTCTTAAGTTAAATTTCACGCCGGCCTTCCAACGCCTTGGAAAGCGTGACTTCATCCGCATATTCCAAATCCCCGCCCACCGGCAAACCATGTGCAATGCGGGTAACCTTAATGCCGAAGGGCTTAACCAGCCGGGAAAGGTACATGGCCGTCGCTTCTCCCTCAATGTTCGGATTGGTGGCCAGGATCAGCTCTTTAACCTTTTCATCACTCAATCTGTTCAGCAGTTCGGCTATCCGGATTTCTTCCGGTCCCACCCCCTCCATAGGGGATATCGCGCCGTGAAGCACATGGTATTGGCCGTTAAAATCTTTGGTTCGCTCCATTGCGACCAGATCTTTCGACTCTTGAACGACACAAATCACGGACTCGTCCCTGCCTTTATCCCGACAGATCCTGCATGGATCGACGTCTGTGATATTGCAGCATACGGTGCAAAAATGGAGGTTTCTTTTGACGTTCACAAGCGCCTTGGCAAAATCCAATACATCCTCTTCCTTCATGCGGAGCACGTGAAACGCCAGTCTTCCCGCCGTTTTGACTCCGATTCCCGGCAAATGTGTAAAAGCGTCAATTAACTTGGCAATCGGTTCCGGATAATACAATGGAGCAACCCCTTCTTTAAGCTGACTTTCCCGGCTTGGCTTTGTTAGAACAAACCGGGAATGTTCATTCCGGAGGTGAATCGGCCCATATCCTGATTGGCCATTTCATCTGCCTTGGAGATGGCGTCATTCACCGCCGTCAAAATCAGATCCTGAAGCATTTCCACGTCGTCCGGATCCACCGCCTCCGGTTTGATCACGACGCCCAGCACTTTTTTATGACCGTTTACGGTAACTGAAACCACACCGCCGCCTGCCGTTCCTTCAACGGTCTTATTGCCCAATTCCTCTTGGGCTTTGAGCATTTGCTCCTGCATTTTTTTGACCTGTTTCATCATTTGATTCATATTTTTCATTTGATCCACGCTCCTTGTTTATTCATCCTTGATCACGACCATCGATTCGCCGAACAATTCGATTGCCTGATTAATCCATTCTTCCTTGTACTTTCCCTGCGTTTCCTCTTCAGGCTCCAGCTTCAATTCTTCGCTTGTCTGCCCCGGATCATCCTTCTCCTGAATAGCATCGTTCCATTCTTTAAGCATAATGGTTGCAAGCTTCAGCGGTTTGCCGAGAATTGACTCCAACACACTCTCAATAAGCTGCTTGTTGGCCGGTTTTTCTGTGGTTTCCCGGTGAATCGTATTTTTAAAGGCAACCAGCACCGTATCCTTGGAAGCCGAAACCGGTTCGCCGTCAACGAGCCAAGCATGAACGGTGATCTTATTTTCCTTCACCCGGTTCAACACCTGGCTCCACTGCATCAGAACTTCCTGAAACCAAGGCTTTGCTCTTTCCCCGGCAAACTCTTTCATTCTAGAGGCATCCTTCGTTTTGGACAACTGGGTTGCACCTGGATTAGGGCGTTTCCCCGCTGCGGAATGTCCAGTTTTGGGGGCCTCTCCTGCGGGAGGCGGAGTCCCTCCGCCTGTGGAAAGAACCGTTTTGGCAAGGTCGGCCAACTGGCGTTCCATCTGTTCCAACTTCCGTTCCAGCTCGACTATTTTTCGGGGAGCTTCTGCGGCAATCGGCCGTTCCGGCTTCACCTGCTGCCTCTGCGACAGATCGCTGCTGATTTTCAGCAACGCCAATTCTAACAGGATATGCGGTTGGGAAGCATATTTCATCTCGCTCTGGTAATGATTCAGGGTATCGATGATTGCAAAAATTTGATCAGATGTATAAGCAGCCGCCAGTTCCTTGACATCATCATCCGCGAAGATCCTTCCTGATAAGTCCGGGGACGCAGGCAGGATATTCAACATCAGCAAATCACGGAAGTATTGGATCAGGTTTTCAATGCTTTTTTCCGCGCTTTTGCCTTCCTGCATAAAACGGTCGATCATGTCAAGGACGACGCCCAGATCATGGTTTTTGATGGCCAGGGCCATGTTCCGAAACTCGTCGGAAGCGATTCCTCCCGTAAGCGCTACTGCCGTTTGATAGCTGACTTCCCCGCCTGTGTACGAGATAATTTGATCTAACAGGCTAAGCGCGTCACGCATGCCTCCGTCTGAGAGCCGGGCAATATGAGAAAGTGCTTTCTGTTCGGCGCGGATGCCTTCCTGTTCGCATATATGCCGCAGCCGCTCCACCTGCTCCTCTAAGGATACCCGGCGAAAATCGAATTTCTGGCAGCGTGAAATGATCGTAACGGGAAGCTTATGGGGCTCTGTGGTAGCCAATATGAATATCACATGGGCAGGGGGCTCCTCCAGCGTTTTCAGCAGGGCATTGGAAGCCCCGATGGAAAGCATATGGACTTCATCGATAATATATACCTTATAGCGTACTTCCGTAGGAACATACTTTACTTTATCGCGGATATCCCGGATTTCGTCAACCCCATTGTTGGAAGCGGCATCCAGTTCAATGACATCCATGACCGACCCTTCCGCAATACGCCTGCAGGCTTCGCATTGATTGCAGGGCTCCTCGGAGGGGCCGTTCCGGCAATTGACCGCCTTCGCCAAAATTTTGGCGGTGCTCGTTTTCCCGGTGCCTCTCGGGCCGCTGAATAAATAAGCATGGGAAACGCGGCTTTCCCTGATGGAATTTTGCAGGGTTTGTGTAATATGCTCTTGTCCGATCACTTCACGGAAAGTTTTCGGTCTCCATGAGCGGTATAGCGCTATATGACTCATTGTGTCCTCTCCAACAATTCCGTTAGGAATATTTGAACTTCATTATACTATAGAAGCTCTTCGTTGACCAACGAGTCATTATAAAATTCGTCTTTGCTGCAATAAAAAAACCTCTACCGAGACCAATTCAATGATGATCGACCGCTTTTAGAGGCGGGTTTTTATGCCAATAAGAATTTGCCTTTCCGAGATGACCGAAAACATATAAATAAATTCTTATGTGAAAAAAAACACCTGCCACATGGGCAAGTGTATTGACCGTGTTATGGATAAAACCGTGCACCTGTCCTTGATCATTGCGGCCCAAGCTTTCCCCCTGCCGATGGCTCGGGTTAGGCTACCCTTCGGCACATGAAACTTCCCGCTTACGGCTGCTTCCTTCCGGACCTGACCGGGTTCACTGGCTTTCATTGCGAAGGACCCGACCGTCAACACCCCGAACAGAGGCCAGTCCTTACACCGCAAGACCTCGTAACAGGAATTCAACCTCGCTACAGCGGATTGCGAGTTACAGGGCACCGCTACCTCCCCGTCTAGCACGGTAAGGATAAGTATATCCGATCCAAGGTCAAATATCAACAGAAAGCATTATTTGGCGGGTTGGATCAGATTAATTCTGTAACGCGGCATCATCAGGCTGAGATCCTTATAAGCGCGGTCGTAGATGCCGCTGATCTCTCCTGAAGTCAAACCTTCTTTCAGCACCAATCTCACATTGACCTGCCCACCCTCAATATTCATCCAGTATCTCCTGATCCCCGGAATCCTTTTTAAGGTATCCTGCATCAAGCGATAGTCCTTGCTGTAAGTATGGTATCCCGGACTTGTCACCAGATTGGGATTGGCGCTGCTGAGACCCATGTACCCGTCATTCGAATACGATTGAATTCTGGTTCTGTCTCCATTGTTGATGGCACAACCGGACAATAATAAAATAATGATCGTAAACAAGCTTGCCGATATTTTTTTGTTCATGTAAAAAACCTCCCTCATCATTTAGAATGACCGAAGGAGGCTTGTATATTCTGCTATTATTAGGCAGTTCTATATACCGTATTTCTTTTTGAATTTGTCCACACGGCCGCCGGCGTCGACAAATTTCTGCTTGCCCGTAAAGAACGGATGGCATGCCGAGCAAATTTCCACACGAAGGTTGGGTTTGACGGAACCTGTTTCAAACGTATTGCCGCAAGCGCAAGTAACAGCCGTTACATGATACTTGGGTTGAATAGCTTCTTTCATGAACTTTCACCTCTTTCCGCCCTGAATTCATGGCGAATCCAGAGTTAAATTGACACATGAACGAATTATAGCACAGGCCCGCTTACCGTTGCAATAGAAAATGTGCCGATCAAAAATCTTAAACATTCTCATCCAACCGCAACCGCAGATTCCGTTTTTTTGAAGGAATGCGGGTATAGGAACCGATGACCACATCGGGCAATTCTACCTGCAAAATGTTTATGGCTTGTTTCATCCCGAAAAGCTCGCCTTTCGGTTTGGGGATCAGCGCCAAATAGCTTTCCGGATCGATATTCAAATTGCGCAGTTGAATTCGCCGCAAACCGGTTCTGCGGGCGAACTCAATCATAGCCTCCAATTCTTCCTCCCGATCGGTTACCCCCGGAAAAACCAAATAATTGATGGATGTGTACACTCCCTTATCAACCGCATAACGGAGCGACTTTTCCACATTCCGAAGCGTGTATCCCCTCGGCTTGTAATACGCATTGTAATGCTCGTCCAGCGCACTGATCGTGCTTACTCGCATAAGATCCAATCCGGCATCCACAATCCCGCGGATCGCGTCGGACAAACCGCCATTTGTATTGATATTGATGTACCCCTGATTCGTCCGGCTTCTGACCTTCCGGATAGCTTCAATAATCAACGGCGCCTGCGTGGAAGGTTCTCCTTCACAGCCCTGCCCGAAGCTGATGATGCTGTCTTCCGTTTGCAAATGCTCCAACATCACTTCAACCACTTCATCAGCTGTCGGCTTGAATTTCAAGCGGGTCTGCGGAGCAGGAAAACTGCTCTCTTCCGGCTGCTCCGAAATACATGCGTAGCAACCCGCATTGCACGAAAAGGAAACGGGCACCGCTCCTTCCCAACGGTTTAAAAAAGTGTTTGAGGCTGTCAGGCATTCATAGGTCAAGGCACAATGAGACAGATGCTGATACAGCCGATTTTGAGGATGTTTTTTTAAATAGGCCTCTACCTTTAATTCGAGTTCTTCGACAGGACAATTTTTCGGATTCCATCTTTCCGGATCATCCGTACGGTGCGCTGCCGCATAAAATTTATCGTCTTTCCAAACAACGGCGGTATAGCCGAACAGAGGTAGCACAGCGGAAGGGTCGGCTTTGATATATCCTGGAACATACAGTCTTGTATATCCTTGAGGAAGCAGCGCGCCAACCGCATTCACATACTCGTCTAAAGCCATCATCTTTCCTGTATCGGGATCCATACCAATTGGACGGGTATCGGGAAGGCTCACTAACGTCGCCCCTTCGGGCAGAGGGATCAATTCATCATCAAACATTTCGGCAAGCATGTCCCCGCCGCGGCCAAGGCCCAACAGCTTCGGGTGATCGTACACATTGCCAAGCCGATCCGCATAGACCAAATTCATTTGGATGGCTCCCCTTTATCCGTTTCTGGTTTTTTTGCCGATGGCCGAAGATGTTCCTCCGGTATCCAGGGATGCCAAAAATTCAGCATTCGTTTTCGATTCAGCCAGCTTTTTGAGGAATGCATCGACAAAATCATGAGAATCATTCATATTTTTGCGAATCACCCATAATTTATCCAGTTCCTCTTTGTTTAACAGCATCTCTTCTCTTCTCGTACCCGACCTCCGGATATCGATCGCGGGAAAGATGCGGCGTTCGGCTAATTTGCGATCCAGATGCAACTCCATGTTCCCCGTCCCTTTAAATTCCTCGTAGATCACATCGTCCATTCTGGACCCCGTATCAATCAGCGCCGTGGCAAGTATGGTCAAACTTCCTCCCTCTTCCACGTTTCTTGCTGCCCCAAAAAACCGCTTCGGACGGTGGAATGCACCTGGATCAATCCCCCCGGATAATGTTCTTCCCGATGGCGGCACGACAAGATTATAAGCTCTCGCCAATCTTGTGATACTGTCCAAAAGAATCACAACATCTTTTTTATGCTCCACCAAGCGCTGCGCACGTTCCATGACAAGCTCCGCCACTTTGATATGATTTTCAGGCAGTTCGTCAAACGTAGAGGCAACCACTTCTCCTTTGACAGAACGCTGCATATCCGTGACCTCTTCGGGCCGTTCATCAATCAGCAGCACGAACAATTCAATATCCGGATAGTTCGTCGAGATGCTGTTGGCGATTTCCTTCAGCAGCAAAGTTTTCCCCGCTTTGGGGGGAGCAACGATCAAACCGCGCTGGCCCAGACCGACGGGAGCCAACAAATCCATGATTCGGGTGGACAATTTTTCAGGGGACGTTTCCAATACGATTTTTTCTTCCGGGTAAAGAGGCGTCAGTGCAGGAAAATGGAGGCGTTCTGCAGCGGTACTGGGGCTTTCTCCATTTACGGCTTCAACGTGAAGCAAACCGAAAAATCGTTCGTTTTCTTTCGGAGGCCGGCATTTTCCGGATACCAGGTCCCCTGTTCTCAAGTCAAATTTGCGGATTTGCGATGCAGAGATGTAAATATCCTCCGTACTCGGCAAATAATTAATCGGCCTTAAAAAGCCGAAGCCTTCGGGCAGGATCTCCAAAACGCCCTGCATGAACATGAGACCGCTTTGCTCTGCTTGAGCCCTCAGGATAGAGAAAATCAATTCTTTTTTTTTCATTTGGCCGTAATATGCTATTTGATATTTTTTCGCCAACTTGTATAACTCAGTAAGCTTCTGTTCCTCAAGCTGCGACAATGCTAAATCTTCCATGTCAATACCACCACATTCTATGATTTCAATTTTCCTAAAAATCTTTTACAGCAAACATATTATCCCATCATTATCATTGCCATTAACGCAAAGCTTAAACCTTTTTTTCCGCTTCCCTCCACACTTCGGCGCCCATCGTTTGCAAATTTTCAACCAGATTATCATAACCGCGGTCGATATACTCCACTCCCGATATTTCCGAAACGCCCTTATCCACCGTCAAAGCCGCAATCACCAGCGAGGCGCCGGCACGCAGATCGGTTGCCTTCACTTTAGCCGCGTTTAAAGCGGAGCCTTCCACTACCGCGGAGCGGCCTTCCAATTTGATCTTTGCGCCCATGCGCAGCAGCTCGGGAACATGTTTAAAACGATTGTTATACACATAATCCGTTAGAATGCTGACACCATTTGCCTGTGTAAGGAGACTGGTCATCGGAGATTGTAAATCCGTAGCAAATCCGGGGTAAACGAGGGCTTTGACGTCGACATTCGCATAATCGCTTTGACCGATGACGCGTATCGACTCATCCATCTCATAAATGTGCGCACCCATTTCCTGCAGCTTTGCCGTCATCGCTTCCAAATGCTTCGGAATGATGTTGTCAACAAGAATGTCTCCCCTTGTCGCAGCTGCAGCGATCATGTAAGTACCCGCCTGAATCCTGTCCGGAATGATCGAATGCCTGCATCCTTGAAGAGAATCGGTGCCTTCAATCCGGATCGTTTCCGTTCCGGCCCCTTTGATTCGGGCTCCCATGGAATTTAACAGCGTGGCGACATCGATGATTTCCGGCTCCTTGGCGGCGTTTTCGATTGTCGTCAATCCTTTGGCCCTTGAGGCGGCCAACATGATGTTGATCGTCGCCCCGACGCTGACGACATCCAAATATATCTTGGCTCCCCGCAATTGCTTCGCTTTGATGTGAATAGAGCCGTATTGATTGCTGACTTCTGCGCCCAACGCCTCAAATCCTTTGATATGCTGGTCGATTGGACGGGGCTCAAAATTACAGCCCCCCGGAAGTCCTATGGTCGCTTCTCCGAATTTGGCCAGCATCACCCCCATCAAATAGTAGGATGCCCTAAGCTGTTTGACCTGGCCGTTAGGCATTGGAATAGAACGGATGCGGCCTGAATCGATGCGCATCGTATCTCCATTCCACTCCACGGAAACCCCCAGCTCGCATAGAATCTCCGCATAGGTATCGACATCCTTAACCTTCGGCAAATTATCCAGTGTTACCGGGGAATCCGCGAGAATTGCCGCAGGTATCAAAGCGATCGCACTATTCTTGGCACCGCTGATCTGAACCGTGCCGCGAAGAGGCCTGCCGCCAGCGATCATCAGTTTTTCCATATATCAAAAATCCCCCCACCCAAATGCATCTGAAGAAGACAAGAGAACCATCATTGGAATGATGGTTTCCCTTATCTCATTAAGCCTGATTGCTGCTGCCGAATAAACGGATTTTGGAACGGACGACTTCGATCATGGCCTTTTTGGCGGGTCCGAGATATTTGCGGGGGTCGTATACTTTGGGGTCGCTGCCCAGAACGTCGCGAATGGTGTCGGTGCAAGCCACCTGATTTTCCGTGTTCACATTAATTTTTCCTACACCGGCTTGAACCGCTTTGCGGATAGCCTCGTCGGGAATCCCGGAACCGCCGTGCAGAACGATCGGAACGGGAATCCGGCTGGACACCTGCTCGATGATGTCAAAATGGATTTTCGGTTCACCTTTATACATTCCATGAGCGGTGCCGACGGCAATGGCCAGACAATCCACACCGGTTTCTTCGTAAAAGCGGACGGCTTCTTCCGGATTCGCCAGCTTCGCGTGCTCGTCTTCCACGCTGATGTCATCCTCCACGCCGCCGATTGTACCTAATTCCCCTTCAACGGATACTCCCATGGCATGGGCAGCTTTGACCACTTCTTTAGTGATGCGGATGTTTTCTTCCAGCGGATAGTGAGAACCATCGAACATGACCGATGAAAAACCGGCCCGAATACATTTCATGGCCACTTCAAAGCTGCTTCCATGATCCAAATGCAGCGCGATAGGGAGTCCCGATTTCCGGGCTGCGGCTTGCGCCAAAGCAACGGTGAATTCGATTCCCATATATTTCAACGCGCCTTCGCTCACCCCGAAGATAAACGGCGACTTTTCCTCAATGGCCGCCTCCATGATCGCCTGCGCAAATTCCAGATTGTTCATGTTGAATTGGCCAACGGCAAATTTGTTTGCTTTTGCCTTTGGCAAAAACTCGTTCATTGAAACCAACGGCATGATTTCTTCCTCCTATGTACAAAATCCTGCTGAACTCACTCTGCCATATTATATCATACAACTAGAAGGAAAAGTAAAGAGGTTAAACGGATGGGCAAATCCCCATTACCAACGGAATCTTTTAACGATAATATCGAGAGCCTGAGATTGTTTGGTCAGGGTCCGTGCGTCATCCGACAACTTGGTTACGGTATCGGCTTGCTGCTCAACGGCTGAGGCCGTTTGGGAAGCCGACTCGGTAAAATCGTGGGCTATATTGGACAGCTCATTCATGATGCCCGAAAGCTCATGGAAATCCGCCTGAAGCTTCGTCGCCATACCGTGATTTTGCGTGATTTGCTGTCTCGTTTCGTTCACGATATGGTTTAACTTGACGATGGAAGCTTCCGCCACGCCGGCCACTCCGACTCCTTCTCTAATAAAATCGGCGCTTTCTTGAACCGTATGCACAGCGTTCAAGGCTTCCCTCTCGACACCTTGCAGCATATTCAGCACATTCGCCGCAAATTTCGAGGTCGTTTCCGAAAGCTTGCGGACCTCAGAAGCCACCACAGCGAAGCCCCTGCCGCTTTCGCCTGCTCGCGCGGCCTCAATCGAAGCGTTCAAAGCAAGCAAATCGGTCTGTCTGGCAATATCGGTAATGGATGAGACCTGATCGACAATTTGGTGGGTTACCGCGGCAAGGTGGTTGATTGTCGCGGAGGTGTTTTCCACGGTGTTTTGGATTTGCCGCATTTTTTCTTGCGAGTTTTTGACCGCTTCCGTACCGATCCTCGCCGTTTCCGCAGACTCACCGCTCAGCTTGAGCGCCGATGAAACATTCGCCTGCATGGTATTCACATCGTTCAGCACTTCATCTATTTTGGCCTTGGATTCTTCCAGAGAGGCCAACTGCTGCTCCGTTCCCGTTTGAAACTGCTGCATCATTGCCGAAAAATCGGTGAACGCAAAAGCCAAATGCTCCGTATCAGTCGCCTGATGCTCGCTGATTCGCCGGGTTGTTTCGGATGCCGCAGCGAGTTCCGAAATGATCGATTTCAAGCCCAGGGTGACTTTATTCAATTCAAACCCGACCTGTTCAAATTTATTCCTGCCTTTGACTTCCACCATAGCGGAAAGATCGCCGGAGGAGATCTTTTTAGAGGTACTCAGCCAAGTGCTGATGCGATCCTCCAATTTGGAGTACAGGATATAACCACCGCCCATACCGACCGCAATTCCGATTGCCGCGCTGACGAGCAGATGCACCGGATCCATCCGCAGTACCAAGCCTGAAGCAAGCGTCACCAGCACCGGAACCGATCCCATGGACATCAACCATGGCTGAAGAAAAGGTTTGTGGATGATCCGGCCGAGACGCAAATTGTAGCTTTGACCGTTTCGGGTCAATATGGGACAGGAGCAGTCGATCATCACCTCCCCTGTATTCCTTACATAAAATTGGGCTAACGGTTCAAGCGTCTGAGCCGCTTTCAAGCCTACCTCATCATTGAACAAGATGCCTTCCCGCAGCCGGTTGGTGTGCAGCAATCCGTATCCTTGCCTATCGACCAAGACAAAGTATTCATCCTCGTTCAAATGAGAACTTAACATTTCGGCCAATTCGTCCTTAACTTGGTAGAAATCGTCGGTTTTTTTGATGACAGGTTCCAGCAGGTTGGCCACCTTGATCACTTTAGCCAATCCCAGCTTGGCGCTTCTGGTTTTTAACAGCTTCTCTTGATCGGACATGAAAATCAACCCCCCAAAAATTCTCTATATTTATGATTGCAGACTGCAATTCATCTGGATATCCAGACACGAAATTTCGACATATATTAAAAATTCGTAATCGTTTACACAAAATCCTTCCGATAATTCGTCAAATTGTGAAGACAAATCAATTCACAGAAAAAAACTTCTTTTCCCCAATGGTACCGGAAAAAAGAAGTTTCTCTTAAAATATAAATCCAAATGCTCTCCGCCTAGTCTCAGGAACCTACCGCAAGCCGATTCGAAGGTCCTTTGCCAAGCTGGCTGTTAACCGCCATCCGCAGCTCATCAATGTCGAAGGGTTTGGTAAAATGCATGAGAGCTCCCAACTCAGTGGCCTCTTTAATCATGTCTAATTCCCCGTAAGCCGTCATCATGATGACTTTGGTCTCGCTATCGATGTTCTTGATGTGTTTCAGGATTTCCAGCCCGTCCATTCCTGGAATTTTCATATCCAGCAGCACAATATCCGGAGCATGGTTTTTTACGATTTCAAGCGCCTGTTTGCCGTTCGAAGCCTGAAAAGTCTCATATCCTTCGCTGGAAAACACCTCAACCAGCAAAATTCGTATGCCGTTCTGATCGTCAACTATCAACACTTTGTTCTTCGTCACAACCAGTCCTCCTTCAATCCACACCAAACATTAAAAGCATCCAAATAGACCCATATTATTAAAACATTCGACAGCTCTCAAAATTTTCCTTCCGTCCCAATTAAATATTTATTAAAGTTGGATTATTTATTGGATTGAAATGCCGCTCGCACAAACTCTCGGAACAGCGGCTGCGGCCGGTTTGGACGGGAAGTGAACTCCGGATGAAACTGTACGGCCAAAAACCAAGGATGCCCCGGCAGTTCCACAATTTCCACCAGTCTGCCGTCCGGCGAAGTGCCTGAGACCTTCAGACCCGATGATTCAAGCAGTTCCCGGTATTCATTATTATACTCATAGCGATGGCGGTGCCGTTCGTAAATCAGTTCATCCTGATAGCACTGCATGGCCAATGAATCCGGGGCCAATTTGCAGGGGAACAACCCTAGACGCATGGTGCCGCCAAGATCCTCGATTTCTTTTTGCTCGGGCAATAAGTCGATGACCGGATATGGTGTTGACGGATTAATTTCCGAACTGTTCGCGCCTTCCAGCTTAAGCACGGAACGGGCAAATTCAACGACAGACACCTGCATACCCAAACAAATGCCGAAGAAGGGGATATTTTGCTCGCGGGCGTAGCGAATGGCAGACACTTTGCCCTCGATTCCCCGATCCCCAAAACCTCCGGGGACAAGAATTCCCTGCACTCCGCCCAAAAGCTCATCCACATTGTGGTCATAAACATCCTCGGCATTCACCCAGCGGATGACCACTTCCGTATTGCAATCGATACCCGCATGTCCCAAAGCTTCAACTACGCTCAAATAAGCGTCATGGAGCGAAACGTATTTGCCGACGATGGCGATTTCCGTTTGGTGTTCAAGCTTTTTAACCCTTTCCACCAGCGCTTCCCACTCCTTCATATCAGGAGCGTCCGCATCCAGCTTCAAGTGGTTGACGACGATATCATCCATGCCCTGAGCTCTTAACATGAGCGGAACTTCATAGAGCGTATCCGCATCGATGGCTTCTATTACCGCATTCGGATCGGTATCGCAGAATAAAGCGATTTTTCGTTTCATTTCATCGGAAAGCGGATATTCCGTACGGCAAACGATGATATGCGGCTGAATCCCGATGCTTCTCAGTTCCTTTACACTGTGCTGGGTCGGCTTGGTCTTAACCTCTCCGGCCGCCTTCAGATAAGGAATTAACGTGACATGAATATACATCACATTCTCGCGTCCCATATCGGTACGCATTTGCCGGATGGCTTCCAAAAAAGGAAGACTTTCGATATCCCCGACAGTACCTCCGATTTCCGTAATGACTACATCCGACTGGGATTCCCGGGCCGCCCGAATAATCCGTTCCTTGATCTCATTGGTAATATGCGGGATGACCTGTACCGTCCCACCAAGATATTCACCGCGGCGTTCTTTCGTAATGACTGAGGAATAGACTTTCCCTGCGGTGACGTTGCTGTTCTTTGACAAGTTGATGTCGATAAAACGTTCATAATGCCCCAAATCCAGGTCGGTTTCCGCTCCGTCATCGGTGACAAAAACCTCCCCGTGCTGATAGGGGCTCATCGTTCCCGGATCCACATTTATGTAAGGATCGAATTTTTGAATGGTCACCTTCAGCCCTCTATTTTTCAGCAATCTTCCCAGCGAAGCCGCAGTGATGCCTTTGCCCAACGATGAAACCACACCGCCGGTTACGAAGATATATTTGGTCAAGATATTTACCTCCCGAGTAATAATCATGGACAAGCCATAACAAAAAAATAAAGTGACTCCCGTTTCAAACGGGGCACTTTACGATTTTCGAAACGTAAATTTCAATTAATAATCTTCAGCCCTTGAAATAGTGTACTCTGTCCAATTATCCATGTCAAGACGGACGACCGGGAGGGAGAATCGATTACTTGTCATCGTCCTCGTCTTCATCAATCTCAGTGTCATCTTCCGAATCGTAATCGTCCTCATCCAGATCCTCGTCTTCCATTTCGGCATCATCGGTCTCTTCAATGATATCTTCATCCAGTTCCTCGTCCATATCGTCTTCCATTTCGGGAACTTCCTCATCATCATCGAACAATTCATCCGCATCTTCGTCCAGATTATAGTCTTCATCCTCGTCTTCTTCATAGGCCTCTTCTTCAAAAAGATCCTCATCGTCCAAATCATCATCATCATCGTTGATGATCCGGGGTCTTCCGCCGCCTACGGGATCCTCCGCTTTTTCAACCGGATACCATCTTTTTAATCCCCACAGATTGGGACCCACGCAAGCAAAGCGTCCGTCAATATTAATCTCCGTATACAACTGCGAAATGACCTGGTTGACCTCTTCATCGCCGTATCCTTTGATTTTTGCGATTTCCGCCATCAATTCACGGTAGTTTAATGGATTATTGGTCGCTTTCAAGATAAGAAAAGCCAAATCAACCATCGGCATTTCCATTGCTTGTTCTTCCGTTATTTTAAGTGCATATTCGCTGCTCACAATAGCCACATCCTTTCCCGTTCGGGTTCCATAAAATGGACCCTTGTCATTATCCATCTCGTTATCATCATTAAGTAAAACCTATTTTATACAAAAATGCAACCGGGTTCCGCAAATTTTCATTTAGGACGCGCGACAAAATTAGTTCCCACTTTTGTTGGCAAAATACAACGGTTTAATGATTTTTGCCAACAATTTAGTGGAAGTTATTTTGTCGCGCTGTCTTAACTCCGCGCCCCTCTTTTCGCCCAATTCTTGAGAAGAGGGCACTCACCCCATTCCTTCCATGTCATGCACTCATAAGATACTCCAAACCTGTTCGGATTGGAGGGAATTTCCTTGAACCTTGCTAAGTTGCTGCAGCTTTTGCATAACGAAATCGAGGCCGGGAAGGGAACCCCGCAGAAAAAGAAAAAAATCATCCGTTTTCAAAACCCGGCGCAATTTCAGGAATGCGTTCTTGAACTTCAAAAGATGAAAAATTCTCTTTCCAATTTATCCGCCGTAAGGCCGATCGGAATGATTCATGCCATATCCTGTCCCCTTCAGTCGACACAAATCGAGGAACACTTCGAGAGCCTGCTCTCTTTAGAGGATGATATTCATATCAACCTGCATTCCTACATTTTCAATCCGATGAATCCAAACTTCAACCGGAACTCCCTAAAGGAATTCGATATCAGCCAAAGCATCCCTTGGGGGGTTAAAAAAATCAAAGCTCCACAGGTATGGAAAAAAGCGACAGGCCGAAAAATCAATATTGGCGTGGTTGATACAGGGGTCGATTACGCTCATCCCGACCTGCGCCTTTCGCTCGGCAGAGGGATCAACCTGTTGAACCGTCTGCTTCCGCCGGTCGACGACAATGGCCACGGCACACACATCGCAGGAACCATAGCGGCATCCAATAAAATAAATGGAATCAGGGGAGTCGCGCCAGGAGCCGTCATACATCCCGTCAAAGCATTTGATTACAACGGCAGCGCTTTTGTGTCCGACATTATCATGGGGATTGACTGGTGCGTGAACAACCGCATGGACATTATCAATATGAGCTTCGGGATGAAGCACCGCAGCCAGTCCTTGTTCGATGCCGTGCTCGGGGCCTACAATGCCGGAATCGTCATTGTTTCGTCCTCGGGCAATGACAGCAAGCGCTTCAACGTCGACTATCCCGCCCGTTTCCAGGAAACCATTGCTGTGGGCGCTACGGACACCGATGATAAAATCGCTTCATTCAGCAACAGGGGCAAGCAAATCGACGTGTATGCCCCGGGGGAAAAAATATTTTCCACTTGGACAGGGGGTAAATACAATGAGCTGAGCGGTACCTCCATGGCCACGTCCCACG
This sequence comes from Ferviditalea candida, assembly GCF_035282765.1. Lineage (GTDB taxonomy): Bacteria > Bacillota > Bacilli > Paenibacillales > KCTC-25726 > Ferviditalea > Ferviditalea candida. The sequence continues at coordinate 16,044 of NZ_JAYJLD010000011.1, forward strand.
TGACCGGTTTAATCGCGCTGCTGCTGTCCAGCCGGCCCAATCTGTCCCCAAAAACAGTGAAGCTGATACTGAAAAAATCAAGCGTGCCGATCAAAAGCTCCAAGTACAAAAACAAGGTGCTGCGAAAAGGGATTGTCAACGCCGTTCAAATGTTCAAGCTGCTTCGCGCAAGAAGAAAGCGCAAAAAACCCGGGTTGTCCATACCCGGGCTGGTTTAATTAGGCTGTCAAGTTAATCCGCTGGGGTGATGTCCATGGTGATTTTGAAGCTGCCTAAGAGATTCTCCCCTTCAAACAGATCGTAATGCCAAGATAAATTGCCCATGCCCTGCTGAAGCCCGCTGAAAGAAATTTTATGCGTATAAACGTCGAATTCCATTCTGCCGTAACCGGTTGAATAGATTCCAAGGGTTCGCTCATTCGGCACAAAATTCAAGTCCGATTCAATTTCCCCCCTGCGTATGATCCGAAGCAATTCACCGGGCATCAGCTTTAGGGTATTCATGGTTTTGCCATCCGAGGAATCGGTTTCTTCGTACCGCAGATAAGTGGTGTCTTTCTTGATGTAAAGCTCGCCTTTGGCAGAAAACTGTGTCCTTTCATCGCCGGAATCACTCTCAATTCGAATGTTTACCCATCTCTTCGTTGGCATGCCGTTACAATCCTCCGTTTTGTCGGCTTCCGCTCACTTGACTTATTTGACAAAACCGATCAGCATTTCACGAACCAGTTTGGAAGCCGTTATTTGCGTCTGTTCCGAAGGATCATAAACCGGAGCCACTTCCACCACATCGGCGCCTACAATCCTGGCTTCAGAACGGGCGATTGCATGAATGGCCGCAAGCAGTTCCTTCGAGGTGATCCCGCCCGCTTCCGCCGTTCCCGTCCCCGGCGCGGCCGAAGGATCGAGCACATCGATATCGATCGTGACATATACCGGCCGTCCTGCAAGCTTGGGCAGCACCTCGCGAAGCGGTTCATATACGTCAAACGGATAAAAATTAATGGATTTACGCGCATATTCAAATTCCTCGCGTGTTCCCGAACGAATCCCGAACTGATAGATATTGCTTCCTCCAATCAATTCGGCAGCCTTGCGAATCGGCGTCGAATGGGACAACGGCTCCCCTTCATAATGCTCGCGGAGATCTGCATGCGCATCGATATGGATGACCGCCAGATCGGGATATCGGGCATACATTTCACGGATGATCGGCCAAGAAACGAGATGCTCGCCGCCCAATCCCAACGGAAACTTCCCGTCTGCCAGCAGACGCTTTACGAAATCCCCGATCATGTCCAGGCTGCGAGCCGCATTGCCGAACGGCAGCAGCAGATCGCCGGCATCAAAATAAGCTGTGTCGCTCAAGCTCTTGTCCAGGTACGGACTGTATTCCTCCAAACCGATCGACACCTCCCTGATCCGGGCGGGACCGAACCGGGAGCCCGGACGGAAACTGACGGTGAAATCCATCGGCATTCCGTAAATCACTGCGCGGGAAGCTTCGTAATCGTTTGAGCTGGCTATAAACACATTCCCGGAATAGGCTTCGTCAAAACGCATTATTTGGTCAACTCCTCCACAAATTTAGGAAGCACGAACGCCGCTTTGTGGATGGAAGGCGAATAATATTTGGTGTCCAGCTCGGGAATCCGGGTTTCATCCACTTGAAGGGGATCATATTTTTTGCTTCCCATCGTAAACGTCCACAGACCGCTTGGATAAGTGGGAATATTGGCCTGATACAACCGGGTGACCGGGAAAATTTCTTTGACATCCTTCTGGACTTTGCGGATCAAATCCGCTTTGAACCAAGGATTGTCCGTTTGCGCGACAAAAATGCCGTCTTCCTTCAGCGCCTCGAAAATAGCCTGGTAAAAACCCCGCTCAAAAAGCTGAACGGCAGGACCGACCGGTTCGGTCGAATCGACCATGACCACATCGTATGTATTTTTATGCTCATGGATATGCATGTAGCCGTCGTTGACCCGCACTTCGACCCGCGGATCATCCAGCATGCCTGCAATTTCGGGCAAAAACTTCCGGGAATATTCGATGACTTTTCCGTCAATATCGACAAGCACCGCTTTCTCCACTTCCGGGTGCTTAAGCACCTCGCGGATGGCGCCGCCGTCTCCGCCGCCGACCACCAGCACATGCTTCGGATTCGGATGGGTAAACAAAGCGGGATGCGTCACCATTTCATGGTAGACAAACTCGTCCTTCACCGTAGTCATGACCATTCCGTCGAGGACAAGCATCCGTCCGAATTCGATCGTGTCAATAACAGCCAAGTCTTGAAACTGTGTTTTTTCGGTCACCAGTGTTTCTCTGATTTTCGCCGTGATGCCGAAATGTTCGGTTTGCTTCTCCGTATACCATAACTCCATATGTCTTTCCTTCTTTCTCTCGTCTTATTCGTTTTAGAAGTTTATACTGGCTGATTCTTCGCTTCTTGGCGTATTTTCACATTGCGTTTTTATTGTAACACAATAAGCGAAGCCGCATCCGTTTCCCGCTGTTTGCTCAAGAAGTATTATAGTGGTTCGCGTCAAAATTGCAATAAATTTCATTTGAAAGTGAATAGGTCCACCCATCCTTTTCCATAATGAATAATAAGAAAAACTTTTTCGGAATCTATAAACCCTTATGCGGTAGAAAGGATAAAACGAGGAGGGCGGAATGAATGTCCAAACCGGGCCGTTGGTGGAAAACAGTTCAAAAAATCGCATATTTATCGTTTATCGGCTCTGCCGTTGTAGGCATTTCGTTTGTCGTCTTCTTGTTTTATCTGCGCTCCCAAGCGCTTCCCGCCGCTTCCATCCTGCAGACCTCGGAGATCGTCGACAGCCGCGGAGACTTGATCGACTCCATGTATGCGGGGCAAAATCGGCAGGTGGTCGCTTATGACCAGATTTCCCCCTATTTGACCAAAGCCACACTGGCCATTGAGGATCACCGTTTCTACGATCATGTCGGCTTTGATTTTATGGGCATGGCGCGGGCGGCAATTGTCGATTTTGCTCATATGTCGAAGCTCCAGGGTGCCAGCACCATCACCCAGCAGCTGGCCAGAAACCTGTACCTGTCGCATGAGCGCACCTGGATGCGCAAATTGAAGGAAGCGGTTTATACGATTCAATTGGAAATGCAGTACAGCAAGCAGGAAATTCTCGAACGCTATCTGAATCAAATCTATTACGGACATTCCGCATACGGAGTGCAGGCTGCCGCGGAAATGTATTTCCATAAAAACGCCAAGGACCTGACGCTTGCCGAAAGCGCAATGCTTGCCGGCATTCCGAAAGGACCGAAATATTATTCCCCTTACATGAACATGACTAATGCCAAGGCACGCCAGAAAACCGTCCTTCAGGCGATGGTCAATTTCGACTATATCACACAGCAGCAGGCGGATGAGGCGTACCAACAGCCGTTGGACATCAAGCCGCAGTCCGGAGACAAGCCGTCGGAAGCCCCCTATTTCCGCGATTATGTGATACAGCAGGCTGCGGGAAAATTGAATATGACCGAAGACCAGCTGTCTGAAAGCGGAGTAAGAATTTTTACCACGCTTGATCTGCATGCGCAAAAAATTGCTGAAAGTGTAATCAACAAATATGTCGGCAGCCAGGGAGAGCTTCAATCCGCGCTGGTTGCCATCGATCCGCGAACCGGCTATATCAAGGCGATGGTCGGCGGCAAAAATTACAGTGAAAACCAGTTTAACCGCGTGTTTGCGACGACCCGCCAGCCCGGTTCTTCCTTTAAACCGATTCTGTATCTGGCCGCGCTTGAGCAAAAGGATTTAACGCCGGCAACAATGTTTAAAAGCGAACCGACCGCATTCACATATGACAACGGACGCAAAACCTACATGCCCAGCAATTTCGGCAATCAGTATCCGAACAAAGATATCGATCTTAGGGAAGCAATTTCCCGTTCGGACAATATTTACGCCGTTCACACCATCATGCAAATCGGTGCCGATAAAGTCATCGACATGGCCCGCAAGCTCGGCATTACGAGCTCTATGAAGCCGCTCCCTTCCTTGGCGCTCGGCACATTTCCGGTCAGTCCTTTCGAGATGGCTTCGTCCTTTGGAGTAATCGCCAATCAGGGCGTTCGTGTGGAACCCACGGCAATTTTGAAAATCGAGGATTCCGGCGGAAACCTCCTCTACGAGGCGCACCCCCAGGAGGAAAGAGTCGTCGATGCCGCCGATACATACGTGCTGACCAATCTGATGGAAAGCGTCTTCGATCCCGGCGGTACGGGGTTCAGAGTGGCGAATTTGCTCAAACGTCCTGTGGCGGGCAAAACGGGTACGACCAATACCGATGCCTGGATGGTCGGCTATACGCCAGAGTTGGTTTCCGCCGTGTGGGTCGGATATGACCGCAACCGAAACATCAGCGCCGTGGAGTCGCATCTGGCCTCTCCCATATTTGCCGAGTTCACGGAGCAAGCGCTGGAAACCGTTCCACCGAAGATTTTCCCGATCCCCGACGGTATTGTCAGCGTCTATATCGATCCTGAAACAGGCATGCTGGCGACGACGGATTGTCCAAGCTCCAAGCTGGAGGCATTTGTCAAGGGTACGGAGCCCGTCGAATACTGCACGGTTCACGGCAAATCGCCGATGAAAGGCAAGCCCGATTCAAAAGATGGCAAACAGGAAAACTCCTGGTGGACGGATTTGAAACGATGGTGGAATGAGTAAGAGTCAGCAAACGATGATTCAAATAACATCTATAATAAGAATTGATTGCAAATAATTGGAACTTCAGATATATTAATATAATAAACTCTATGATTCTACAATTCTCGCCGAAAAAGGCAACCTTACTGAAAAGTAAGGAACGCAAAGCCACGGGTCTACAGCTGCATGCCATGACAGCCGGGTTTCCAAAGAGGATTGTGCGGTTTCGCACCCCTTTTTTGGGGTTTTTTTGTTTTATATTTATATTTGTCTATGAATACATATTTAGGAGGGTACTATGAAAAAAGCAATTGTTATTTCTCTTATCATCATCTTAAGCCTTGTTGGTTGCAACTCAACCGTACCGTCTTATCGGGATGCCATCGTCAAGAATATGAGCATCGACAAGTACGAATCCCGAACGATTGTCAAACTGAATTTGGAGCCCCTGGATAACTCGAAGCAGCAAATCGAAAGCAACAAAGAAATGAAATTGTTTCTGGACCTGTTGAAATCCGGCATCATCTTTACGCAATCGGTAGATTCCGACAAGATGAATTTTCATCTGAAAGTAAGCTTTGCCGATCCGGCTCCGCTCGTGAACTCCGAATACTGGAGAAGCCCGGAAGACCCGTCCGCGGAGTTTGTGGCTAAAGACGGCCTCATATACGTAAAGACTTCTTCAGAAGATAAATGGATCCATCTGGATGACAATGCTGCGGATACCCCGTCGCCTTTTCAAGGGGGTATGGTGGATCAGGATAAGCAAAAACAATTCAAAAGCTTTATCCAAAAGCAAGTGGAGAAGTTCGCCTCCCAATTCGATTATAAATTGCGGTCCATCAAAGATTTAGGTTATACCACTTTGACTACGCCCGCCGGACAAGAATCGGTCAAACACCTGCAAATTAATCTGACCATTGACGATTACATCGATTTCCTCAAATATTTTATCGACAATCTGGTGCAGTACGAGAATTTCGACGAGTTCTTTGCCGAACTGCAAAAGACCCTTGGGTTGACAGCAGAGAATACGAAGCCTGCTTCCCAAAATCTTGTAGAATTCAAACAGTTGTTGTATTTCTTAAGAGGCATGCTCGATCAATACAGCCAAAAATCGATTGAAGATCAACTGAACACGGATATTGAATTTTCAAATACCAATGATGTTTATATTAACGATCAAAGCTATATCGTCGGCGGCAATTATCATTTCGATTGGGCTTTGAAGAACCGTGCGAAAAACGCGGGGTTGAAAGCCAATCTGAACATCGAAACAACTGTTTGGAACATCAACCAAGATATTCAATTGCCCCAAGCGGATTTGGATAACGCAGTTAACTTCTCCGTCCTGACCAAGGACCGGGCAGCTGTGAATTCGTTAGGGGATAGTTCATTTGTCCGTAAGCTCATAATTGAAAATTACTTTATTCACAGAGGCATTATCCGCAGGGATATTTCTGAATTTCCCTTTGCCGAATTGGACGGCAAGCCAATTTATTTGGATGCCGCTCCCTACGAAATTAACGGTACTCTCATGATTCCTCTCAACTTCATCGGTAAATTGACCAATAGCGATCCGATCTGGAACGGCCAAACCCGAGAAGCCGCGATTCAAACCAAGAATACAACGATCAAAGTTAAAGTCGGCAGCAAGACCATTCTCGTGAATGGCAAAAAGGTCGAAATGCCGCTGGCGGCGGCAACTAAAAACGGTAGGACTTTTGTGCCGCTTCGCAGCATTGCGGAGAATCTGGGAGTAACCATAACATGGTTTCCAACCTCCAAAGAGATTCATTTGGAATATAGAGAATAGAATTTGAGGCGCAAGTCAAACGAAAGGGGCCGTTCCGCAAGGTCGAATTAAAGACCTTGGGAACGGCCCCTTTTTATGCTGCCGGACGTTTATACGCCTACGCCTGCTTTTTGCACCGTCAACCGGCCGTTTTCCAGATCGATTTGAATTTCCGAACCGTCGCGGATTTCACCAGCAATCAATTCCCTTGCCAATCGCGTCTCCAGATGCCGCTGGATAAATCGTTTGAGCGGGCGGGCGCCGTAAACGGGATCGAATCCTTCTTCGGCAATAAACGTTTTGGCCCGGTCCGTCAGGGACAGCTTGATGCGACGTTCGGCCAAACGAGCCTCCACCTCTGCGATCAGCTTGTCGACGATGCTCTTCACATCGCGGATCGACAGCGGCTTGAAGAGGACGATATCATCAACACGGTTCAAAAATTCCGGACGGAAATGCATCCGCAGTTCACGGAACACATGCTCTCGGGCTTCCTCCGAGATCTCTTCCCGATTGACTGTTCCCTCTATTAGATAGTGGGAACCGATATTGGAGGTCATGATAATAATCGTGTTCTTGAAATCGACGACGCGTCCCTGCGAATCGGTCAGGCGCCCGTCGTCCAGCAGCTGCAGCAGGATGTTGAACACATCCGGATGAGCTTTCTCAACTTCATCCAGCAGAACGACCGAGTATGGCTTTCTGCGAATCGCCTCCGTCAATTGTCCCCCTTCTTCATAGCCGACATATCCGGGAGGCGCCCCGATCAACCGGGAAACGGAATGCTTCTCCATATACTCCGACATATCGATGCGGATCATATGATCCTCACTGTCAAACATCGCCTCGGCGAGTGTCTTGGCCAATTCCGTTTTGCCGACGCCCGTCGGTCCCAGGAAGATGAACGAACCGATCGGCCGGTTCGGGTCCTTGATACCCGCCCTTGCGCGGAGCACCGCATCCGCAACGAGGCTGACGGCCTCCTCCTGCCCAACCACCCGTTCGTGAAGAATGTCTTCCAGCTTGAGCAATTTGTCCCGCTCGCCCTCCATCAGTCTGCTGATCGGGATTCCCGTCCATCTGCCAACCACGTCGGCGATTTCCTCTTCGGTCACTTCTTCGCGAAGCAGACGTCCTTCCTTGCCGTTATCAGCTTCCTCCTCAGCCTCTTTCAACCTGCGCTCCAGCTCCGGAATCCGGCCATGCTTCAGTTCGGCCGCTTTTCCCAAATCGTATTCATTCTCCGCTTCCTCCAAATCGGCCCGGGCCTTTTCAAGCTGCTCACGCAGCTCCCGGACACCCTGCAGCGCCAGTCTTTCCTGTTCCCACTGCGCTTTCATCGCGTTCATTTTCTCTTTCAGATCGGCCAATTCCTTTTGCAGCGCATGCAGTCTGTCCTCGCTGGCCTTATCCGTCTCTTTCTTCAACGAAGCTTCTTCGATTTCCATCTGCATGACCCGGCGGGTCACCTCGTCCATCTCGGCCGGCATCGAATCCATTTCGGTACGGATCGTTGCGCACGCCTCATCGACGAGATCAATCGCTTTATCCGGCAGAAACCGCTCGGTAATGTAGCGGTCGGACAGCATCGCCGCCGCAACCAGCGCATTGTCGTGAATTTTGACGCCATGGTGGATTTCAAAACGCTCTTTCAATCCGCGCAGGATAGAAATCGTATCCTCCACATCCGGCTCATTGACCATAACCTGCTGAAACCGGCGTTCCAGCGCCGAATCCTTTTCAATATACTGGCGGTATTCATCCAGGGTCGTCGCACCGATACAGTGCAGCTCGCCGCGGGCCAGCATCGGCTTCAGCATATTCCCCGCATCCATGGCTCCTTCGGTTTTTCCCGCTCCGACAATCGTATGCAACTCGTCGATGAACAGGATGATTCTTCCTTTACTCTGCTTCACTTCACTGAGTACGGCTTTGAGCCGCTCCTCAAATTCACCCCGGTATTTCGCGCCGGCAACCAAAGCGCTCATGTCGAGCGAGAAAACCGTTTTATCCTTCAGGCTTTCCGGAACGTCGCGTTTGACGATCCGCTGTGCCAAGCCCTCGACGATTGCGGTCTTCCCGACTCCCGGCTCGCCGATCAGCACGGGATTATTCTTGGTTTTTCTGGACAGGATGCGGATCACGCGGCGAATCTCGCTGTCTCTGCCGATGACGGGATCGATCTTGCCTGCGCGTACCTCGGCCACCAAATCCCGGCCGTATTTCTCCAGCACTTCATAGGTGGCTTCCGGCTCCCTGGACGTCACCCGCTGATGCCCCCGCACTTCTGTGAGCGCTTTGAGAATCCCATCATGGGAAATGCCCGAATCCTTGAACAACTTCCCGACCTCTCCGCGGCTGCCGGCAAGCGCCAGCACCAGATGCTCGACGGAAATATATTCGTCTTTGAGTTTTTTGGCTTCCTGCTCGGCATCCGCAAACAGCTGCGTCATTTGACCGGACAGATAAACCTGACCCGCACCGGCGCCGGTCACCCGCGGTTTTTTGCCCAGCAGCGAATCAACCCTCCGTTCAAACTGCGGGGCATCCACATTCAGCTTTTGCAGTAATCTTGCGGCAATCCCGTCTTTTTGCTCCAACAGGGCTTTCAGCAGATGCTCCGCGTCGATCTCTTGATGATGCAGGGAGACGGCCAAGCTTTGGGCAGCCAAAAGCGCCTCCTGCGATTTTTGCGTCAATCGGTTCATATCCATATTCGTTTCCCCCTTTAAATTACTTTACGCTTGGCTGGAAATGGCTCTGATCAGCCAGTTTCCTGTACAATTCCTGCTGTTCCGCCGTCTCTGCAGGCGGCACTATCGTTTCGATCTCCACAAACAGATCTCCCTGCTGTCCTCCGCTGCGTTTCAAGCCTTTTCCGGGAATCCGCAGCCTTTTTCCGGGTCGGATGCCGACCGGCACTTTAAGCCGCATGGTCGTACCGTCCGGAGTCTCGATCTGCGCTTGCGTGCCGAAAACAACATGCCACGGAGCAACCTGGAGCGTCATGATCAGGTCCGCCCCGTCCACTCTATAGTGTTCATGGGGCTTAATGCTGAGGGTGATGTACAAATCCCCGTTCTTTCCCTGCCTGTTCTTCAAGCTGCTCTGACCTTTCAGGCGGATTTTCTGCCCTTCATAAACCCCTTTGGGCAATTTCAATTTCAATTCCTTGCCGTTCAGCCGAACCGTGACCGTACCGCCTTGTACGGCCTGCTCCAAAGAGATTAACAGGCGGGCTTCTTCATCCACATCCTCGGGAAACAAATCTTCATAGCTGATGGTGTCGCCGGCGAATTTTGCACCGCCCCCGCCGCCGTATCCGCCAAAAAAGCGGTTGAAAAAATCGCTGAACCCGTTGATGTCCTCACTCGTATAATATTGCCCCGAGTATCCGGAGCCGGGTCCGCCGGCTGCCCCGGCATATTGATATCGCTCCCAGTCCGCACCCAACCGGTCGTATTCCGCCCGTTTTTCTTCGTCTCCCAGCACTTCGTAGGCTTCCTGGACCTCTTTGAATTTTTTCTCCGCATCAGGCGCCTTATTAACATCCGGGTGGTAGGCTTTGGCCAGTTTTTTGTAGGCTTTGCGAATTTCGTCCTTGGCGGCTGTTTTGGATACACCGAGTATTTGATAGTAATCTTTATAGTTCATCGCGATTTTCGCCTCCTCTCAAGAGTGCCGAATCTCTCATTGATTATTTGGTCAAAAAAGGTCAAACCGGATTTAGAAAAAATACACATTCCAGCATGTTCTTCTCGCTCATCCCAAAATGTGCATGACTCTTATAGTTATTATAGCCGTTCTTTTGCCGGATATTCAACTTCGGAAAGTCTTCGAAATGTCACCTTTTCAGCCGTTTTTACCGATAAACAACCAAGATTTGCGCCTTTTGTTTGACTTTGACTTTCTTTGATTAATTTGCTTCGAAACAACCCCGCATCAGCTCCGCCCATGACAAAAAGGGGCCAGCCCGGTCAACAGGCCAACCCCTTTTTGTGTCCTAGTATATCGTGGAAATATACTTTCATTATTTTACCCGACACCCGCCAAACATACAACGGCTGACACACAATTGCCACATTCCTCGTCCAAGGTCCATCGATTCAAGCTCAATCCAGTTTTTCCTTCAACTCTTCAGGAGAACGCTCCCACCATTGTTCATTGTGTTCCATCAGCAATTTTTTCAGGGCCGCTCTTTCCGTATCGTTCAATCCGTCCAGCAAATATCTGCGCTTCAGGGCGGATTCCATCCTGTTCACATGGTCGACAAGAATTTTCCAGCCTTTCTTTTGCTCGGTGTCTATGAGCATTTCACAAGCGGTTACCCCTGCATAATGCGCGCCTTCCTCAGTTCTGTCGACGGCTACCCAAACAATCCAGCAGCGCCGTCCGTTCGGAACCTCTTCTTTGTTAGGGGAAAATTTGATGCCTTTTTCTATCTTGCTTTTTGCGTGAAGAGCGCCAACGTCAATGTAAGCTTCCTCCCCGTCTATAATCACGCTGGAAAGGTTGCTCAAGTCGATCATGCCCGCCCCGAACCCCCTGTGGTTTTTTTTGCCGCTGACCACATTCAGGGATAATTTTTTTCCGCCGTCTTGATTCACGTCCATTTTATCGCACCTTTCCGTCCGAATTTGTTGTCCCGGCAATCCGCAAGATTAATTTTATTTTAGCTAATAATCGCCGATTTGCAAACATATACATGCTGTAGATGCTTGTCAACGGGGTGAATGATTATGAAATCCAAGGTATTCACAACATGGCTGTCCCTTTTTGCGATTGCTCTTCTCAGCGCTGCAGCCGTTATCTTTTTCCATAACTCGGCTCCAGCCGGACAACAGGACGCTTTCGTCAACAAGCCGGTCAAACCGGAGAAGGCGAAGGAATCACCCCCGCCGAAAGAAAATAACGAACAACCGATTGAACCGAAGAAACCCGTTCCTTTGAGCCGGCGCATTGTCGAATATCATATTAACGTACAGCTGGATGCCGGCAGCCAAACGCTTTCGGGCTCGCAAGCCATGACCTGGACCCATCCCGGACATTATCCGGTCCAGGATTTGTATTTCCACCTGTATCCCAATGCGTTCGAATCCAAGAATACCACGTTTATGAAGGAATCCGGCGGAAAATTGCGCAGCGACAAAATGCAGGATGGCAGTTTCGGAAATATGCGGATCACCTCAATCCAAACGGCAGACGGGCAGGAATTGATCAGCCGGATGACTTATGTACAGCCGGACGACGGAAATCCAAACGACCATACGCTGATGAAAATCCGTCTCGATCGACCAGTGCAGCCCGGGGAAAAGGTGACCCTGCTGTTCAAGTATACTGTCCAGCTTCCGAAAGTGTTTGCGCGGATGGGATACTCGGGGGACTTCGTCATGGCCGGACAATGGTTTCCGAAGATTGCCGTGTACGAAACAGCCGGAACGAGAAACCGCAAGGATGAAGGCTGGAATCTGCATCAGTATCACGGAAACTCGGAATTCTATGCCGATTTCGGGATTTACAGCGTAGCCGTAACCGTACCCGATACGTATCTGGTTGCTGCAACGGGTTTTCCGACACAGCCGCCGACGGCCCGGAACGGCATGAAAACTTTCCGGTTTTATGCCGACGATGTGCATGATTTCGCTTGGGCCGCGTCCCCGCATTTTATCTATGCGGAACAGCCGTTCTCCACGGCGAATATCCCGGGAGTCAGAATCAAGCTTTATCTGGACCCAAAACAGAAGGATTTGCAGGACCGGTATTTCACCGCAGCCAAAAAAGCACTCACCGATTACAGCAAATGGTATGGCGAATATCCTTACTCCACACTGTCCATCGTTGTTCCTCCACCCGGCGGCAACGGAGCGGGCGGCATGGAATACCCGACTCTGATTACGGCTTGGGACGCATCAGACAGCAGCCCCGATACCGAACTGGAGCGGGTGCTGGTGCATGAAATCGGTCACCAGTACTGGTACGGAATGGTCGCTTCCAATGAATTCGAAGAACCGTGGCTCGATGAAGGATTAACATCGTACGCAGAGGGCAAAGTGATGGAAAAAGAATATGGCGCTCAATCGAATCTCCCCGTGGAAGCCAGCTACGTCACCGACCCGTCGGCGTTGAACCTGAATGCCTGGCAATATGCTAACGGCGACCATTATGCAGACAACGTTTATATCCGGGCAAAGCTGGTGCTCACCGATATAGAACGGCGAATCGGTTCGAAACAGATGGAAAACGTGCTGCGGACTTATTTTCAGCAGTGGAAATTCAAGCATCCGACGACATCCGATTTTGAGCAATCACTCGAGCAGGTAACCCGGCAAAATTGGGACGATTATTTTCAGCACTTTGTATATGGCGGCAACATGATCGATTATTCCGTTGATGCGGTTCGTTCGGTGCGGATTCGCGAGAACGGAATAACCTCCTACAATAATACCGTCATCATTTCAAAACGCGGCGGGCCCTACAACACCGTTCCCATCCTGATCCATTTTTCCGACGGCTCTTCTCTCAAAAAAATTTGGGACGGCAGCGGGCCTCATATGCAGTATCAATTCAAAACCCCAGCTCCGATCGATTGGGTGATGATCGATCCCAACTATAGCATGGTGCTGGAAAACAAGCATATTAACAATTTCATGAAAACGACCGTCAGCGAACCCGTGCAAGTGCGCTGGAATATGGGCGCAGCCAAAGCATTGGAAACCCTGCTCGGTTGGATCGCATGGTGAGGTGACAGGAAATGCTGGAGTACTTGAAAAACGGTTGGAAAGCGACTCGCCGCCAACTTCCGCTTATGGTCATTTTGTTTATTTATCGATTTATATGGGCTTTTATTCTCTACAACTTCGTCCGGACGGTAACAACCCCTTTGCTGCACCGTTATCCGGGCGCGCTTTCCGCCTACTCCTCACATCTCTTTATCGCAGAAAGCCAATTCCGGCTGGCAAAAACGGATCTGGCCGATTCCTATCTTTGGCTGCTGGCTTTGGTTCTGCTTGTCCGAATTTCGCTCACACCATTGATAAATGCCGGCTTATACTATTCCATTTCTTCGGGCGACGCGCCCAAAGCCGCCAATTTCCTGAGGGGAATGCGGATGCTGGGCAAACCTTTCTTTTACATTTATTTCGCCCAAGCATTCCTGCTGCTCGCCCCCTTATTCTGGCTCATTCCGATCGGCATGCACAGCATCGGGGAGTCGTTCGGATTACTCTCCCTGGTACGGGCGCTCCTTCCCCTGCTGGCCGGATATCTGCTGTATACCGCCGTGGTATATTTATTATTTATGTATATCCAATTTGGAAAGGCGTCCGATAAGAAATTGATATTCTCGCTGATCTTGTTTGCACGGTACTTGCCTTCTATCCTATGGTTAGCTTTCACCCTGTTCGCGATCACCGGATTGGTGGGACTCATTACGCTGGCCGCATCATTCTGGTGGGCAGGGCTGTTCGCCGTAATCGTTCATCTCGGCTACTACTTTGTCAAAACGCTGTTTGAAGTCTGGAAACTCTCCTCAAACTATCAATTGTGGATGAGTAAACAAAATTAGGTTAATTAATCTATTGTCCAAAAAAAGAATGCTTTACGTTAAAACGGTTCCATGCTATATTATATATTGTGATTTTGGCTGTCACAAATTAGACATAATTGCTGAACATGAAGCAACGAATCCCATCTGGGCTGTTGATGCGAAACAGCGTTCCTGTCATCGGTTAACAGGCTTTTCACCTGCGTATTATATGCAGTTGGCTCTTGGTAGCGCTCCTGCCGTGGATTAACTGCCGCAATCCGTTTGTGCTCAAATCGAGTCACAGATGGAAAAGCGGCAGTTTTTTTTCCGCATAAGAATTTATAAGTTTCCGGTCATTCGGAAGGGCAAATTCTTATTGGGATGAAAAACTTCCTAGGCTTCCGAAGTGGTTTACTGCGTAAACCTGTGGGTCTGGCTTCTTTGAAGGGCTTCGATAGGAGTTTTTCTTGTACATCATTATGAGGAGGATTTAGAGACATGCAAAAAAATCGTTGGTTAATCGCAGCCTCAGCCGTCGGAATTCACATTTCCATCGGCTCTGTATACGCCTGGAGCGTATTCACCAAACCGCTCGTCAAGGAATTCCGGTGGGATTTTAAAGCCATCCAGCTTACTTTCAGTCTCGCGATCCTATTCCTCGGACTGTCCGCCGCATTCCTCGGACACTTTGTTGAGAAACACGGACCTCGAATTCTGACACCGATCTCCGTCCGATTTTCGCAGCTTGGGTTCGCACAACCACCAACAGCTATACCGGCACCTTGTATGTATTTGCCGGACTGTTCGCAGTCGCATTGATTGTATCGCTGGTCATTCGTTTGCAGATTAAAAAATTGAGATCGGCTGCTCCGAGCCAGGCATCCAGTCTCGCCAGCTGATCCCGACCTGCTCTAAATTGGAGATTGCTAAATTTATCACACGGCATTGTTCACGTCAGATAAACATGCTATCATAGATAAATGAAATCCGTAAAAAGGGCTGTATAAGCAATGAATAAATATGAAGCGGAGTTCAGCAATCTGGTCAGAGCTTTCCGGAAACGCCATATGGGGAAAGGACCGGAAAAGATCAATACAACCTTCTGCAAAAATTGGGCCATTTGCGAAATGCAAGGAAATCTTTCAGCGGTAGAAAAATTCATCGCCACCGCCGATGACGGAAAGCAGATGCTGCGTTCCGCCCGCACCGAAATGGTGAAAGAAATGTACCGAAAAAACCGTCCCGTTGAAATGGAAAGCTTTCTCGGAGCCAATTTTGTCGATTTGTTCGTAGATATCGATATTGAGAAAGATTTCGGGATGTCCATATTCGTATTTGACCAAAACATCGAGAACAAATTTAGCAAATAATCGTCCCAGTACCTCCGCCCCATTCATATGAATGTATTCTGAGCAGTTGGCACATGGTAGCGTTCCTGCCGAAGACTAACCGCCGTGATCACTTATTTTCCGATTTTTGGGAAAATAGGCTCGCGGCGGTTTTATTTTCATGTATCCGTGACATACGATGCCATTAAAGCCGCAACACGGCTATCAACTTGAAGAGGAAAGAAGGGTTTAAAAATGGGTAAAACCAAGCATACGGGACCTGTAAAGCTGGATCAATCCTTAAAGCCTTCCCTCTGGGCAAGCATGCTGCCCATGGGATTGGGGAAAGTCAAGCCTCATCATATCCGAGACATGATGAAAGTCGCCTATGAGAACCGGGACAATCTCTCCTATGCCTATCGAATTTTGACGCAAGGGGTCTGCGACGGCTGCGCGCTTGGCGTTTCCGGCTTGCATGACCAGACGCTGACGGGACCCCATCTTTGCGCGTCGCGTCTGAATGTGCTGCGTCTGAACACGGCTCCGGCCATGGACCCGAAATGGCTGGAGGATGTGGAAGCGCTGCGGAAGATGGACAGCCCCGCGCTGCGAAAGCTGGGACGGATCCCCTACCCGCTGTCAAGAAAGCCGGGAGAGAACAAATTCACGCGAATTTCCTGGGATGAAGCCTTAACCCGAATCGCAAACAAAATCAAATCGATTGATCCCAAGCAGCTTGCGTTCTTTTTAACCTCCCGCGGCATTACCAACGAAGTGTATTATACCGCGACGAAAGTGGCGCGTTTTTTGGGGACGAACAACATCGATAATGCCTCGCGCATTTGCCATTCCCCAAGCAAATCGGCGCTGAAGCGTTCACTCGGCATCGGAGCCTCCAGCTGCAATTATAAGGATTGGATCGGAACGGACGTCCTGGTATTCTTCGGTTCCGTAGCCGCCAACAACCAGCCCGTATCCACGAAATATATGTACGCTGCGAAAAAAGCGGGAACCAAAATTATCGTCATCAACCCCTATCGTGAACCTGCAATGGAAAAATACTGGATCCCCTCGATTCCGGAAAGCGCGATGTTCGGAACAAAGCTCGCCGACGATTTCTACCAAGTGCACATCGGCGGCGACATCGCTTTTATGAACGGAGTAATGAAGATTTGGTTTGAAATGGAGGAGGCCAATCCGGGTTCTGCGATTGACCATGATTTTATTAGCAAGCATACCAACGGAATTGAAGAACTCAAAAAGCACGTCATGAAATACAGCTGGGAAGATCTGGGGAAATCCTCCGGGCTCACCCGCGCAAGGATGCTGGAATTTGCAACACTGCTGGCTAATTCCAAATCGGGCGTATTTATTTGGAGCATGGGTCTTACCCAGCATCGTTTCGGGACGGACAACGTGTCGCAAGTCGCCAATCTTGCCATGCTTCGCGGCTTCATCGGACGGAAGAACTGCGGCGTCATGCCGATCCGCGGCCACAGCGGCGTTCAAGGCTCCGGTGAAATGGGTGCGGAACCGATGTCCCTTCCAGGCGGCATCCCTTTGACAGAAGAGAACATTCAGCACTTTGAAAAATATTGGGGCTTTCCGATTCCGAGATGGCAAGGGGACATTGTCGGAATGATGCTCGAAAACACTCTTCTTCCGGAAGATCATGAGCGAAAAGTGAAATTGTTATATATGAGCGGCGGAAACTTCCTGGAGACCATGCCTGACCCGGATTTCGTCCAAAAAGCTTTGGAGGCGACCGAGCTCCGCGTGCATCAGGATATCATCTTTAATACATCCACCCTGGTGGACGCTAAAGAAGAAGTGATTATTCTTCCGGCCATGACCCGTTATGAGCAGCCCGGAGGCGGCACATCCACGAGTACTGAGCGGATGGTTTACTTCAGCGCGGAAATTGAAGGTCCGCGGATTGAAGAAGCGAAAGCGGAATGGCAGATTTATGTTGAACTCGCGGCAAAGGTCGATCCGAAGAGAAGCCATCTCGTCCGATTCGACAATGCCCAGCAAATCCGCGACGAAATTGCCGTGGCTGTGCCTTATTATGACGGTATTCAGCATTTGAAAAACCGCGGCGACGTCTTTCAATGGGGCGGAGCTTGGCTTTGCGAGGACGGCGTTTGCCCGACGGAAGACGGCCGGGGCAACCTGCTCGCCATCGAGCTTCCCGAATTGCGCAAGCCGCAAGGAAGCTTCTATGTAACGACCCGCCGGGGCAAGCAGTTTAACTCCATGGTCTACAGCCAGACCGACCCGTTCAATAACGCGGATCGTTACGATGTACTGATTCATCAAGACGATGCGGCCGGGCTCGGCATCCAAGAGGATGAAGCGATTGTCGTGCATAACGCGCACGGCGTGTTCAAAGGCCGGGCCAAGTTTGCCGATACCAAGCGGGGCAACATCGAGGTCTATTGGCCGGAGGGCAATAACCTCCTTCCAAAAGGTGTCTACGACGCCTATGCGGGCATACCGGAATACAATACGGCTGTTCTTGTCGAAAAGGGTGAATCCTACTATGCATGCAAAGATAATGAGTATGTGATCGAAGAAGAGTCTGAAGATACGGCCGTATAAACGAAAACCGACCGCCAGATCGGCGGTTTTTTTTTTACAAAATAGAGTATGAAAAGAAGGATATTATAAAAATACGTCGAAATATATAGTTTAAGTCTTGATTTTCCAAGATTAATTGAATATCATTTGCCGAATTTCCGCTTTTCGCGGAAAGCGGGGGAACCATTTCCGGGTGAATTGGCGTATATCACTTTACGCCATAGGGCACCTTCGACCGAACCCATAAGCTAACCTCGCAGGCGTTGGAAGGAGCAACTGCATTGTCCGCATTCAGGAAAGCGATTTGGCTTGCCTTCGGTCTTTTGCTGTTCATTCTGCCGGTGGAGCCCGCATCTGCGGCTGCGCTGCTGCAGCAAACGGTCAAAGAACTGGTCGGCACTCCGTACAAATGGGCCGGAACATCCACCAATGGATTTGACTGTTCCGGATTCACCCAGTATGTTTTCAAACAGTTCGATACCGAGCTCCCTCATTATTCCAAGGGACAATCCTATTTGGGAGACAAAGTGGAGAAATCGGAGCTTCGAACAGGCGATTTAGTCTTTTTCAACACGGGAGGCTTTGGAATCTCCCATGTCGGCATCTACATCGGAGACGGAAAATTTGTCCATGCCTCAACCGATGCAGGGGTCGTGATCAGTCGGTTGGACGAAACCTATTATGCCAAACGTTACGTCACCGCCCGTCGAATTCTGGATGAAAAAACATATCTCAAGGTAGCCGTCGAAAAGACGGAAAAAGAAGCGAATTCTTAAAAAAAACCTGCAGTCCGTTATAGCGGATCTGCAGGTTTTTTAAGTTAGACAATGCAGGAAAAACTTCCTTTCAAGTTCTTCCATGTTTTGCAAGACCGGGACGACACTTAGCGGTTCCCGGTCTTTTGTTATAATTAAACATTCCACACCAAAAATTCACATTTATTCTTTGTTTTATATTGGTATTAATAATTAGATCCGATATAATTCATGTTATATTTTGTTAGTTTAACAATATAATTTAACATCAGAGCGGCTGAGGCCCAATTTTCAAATCGCATACTTTCAAAAAACTAACGAATAGATTCACGATTATTAAAGGAGGTAAACAAAAACATGAACGCTATACCCTAAGCTTCACATGAGCTTGATCCGTTACCTTGCTTGGCGCCTTGGTTCCACGTCTGCGTTTCACCAGCGGAAAGATATTGGCCGATTTGGGATTTAAAGATTACGGACCGGTGGCAAAAATGATTTCCTATGGCATTTCTCTGCACCAGGGCGATTTCGGGATTGTGAATCTGCTTTTCGGTCTCTTCTGGCTTTCGGGGTTATCGCAGTGGTAATTTCAGAATTGATGATGTGGTGGAAGAGAAAACCGGTCGGCAAATTGGGAGCTCCGTCTTTACCCAATAATTTCAAGATGTTAAAAGGAGTGGCCGCTATCGTTATCATTCTAGGCATATTCTTTCCTCTAGTCGGTATCCCCCTAATACTGGTATTGATGTTCGATTGGCTGATGATCAGAAGAATTCCCCGACTCAGGGAATGGGCGCGCTAAATGTTATTCAAAAATTTATATTGAAAGGTGACATGTAGAATGAAAAAGATCTTTTCTGCCCTCGTTGCACTCATATTGCTGCTTACTGCTTGCGCTCAAAAAAACTCAGACGGCGAACACGCCAGCCATGGGGGCGGCGATGTTGAAATGCTGCCGATACATGCGGATTTGCAAATTCCGGAATCTGTCGAGCCGGGTGCGGAAGTCGTGTTAAAAGTTGTCGTGACACAAGGAAATGAGAAAATAAACGACGCCCGGCAAGTGGAATTTGAAATTTGGAAAGGTGAAGACAAGGATCACAGTCAAATGATCCCAGCAACGAATGGAGGAAACGGGATATATTCAGCAAAACAAACGTTTGACACTGAAGGATTATATTCTGTGGTTTCACATGTCACCGCGCGGGATATGCATACCATGCCAATGAAAAAAATAACTGTAGGGCACACCAAGCCGGATGTTCATGAATCGGATCACGATCATGCAGACAATCATCATCACGGGGATGTCATGATCCATTTCATGAAACCGGACGCAATCAAAGTGAACGAACAAGCAATGATGATGGTGCATTTGGAAAAGGAGAACTCCCCCTTGGTCAAAGCTCGCGTCCGGCTGGAAATTTGGCAAGAAGGCCAAGAGAAGCATGATTGGGTTGACGCCGATGAAACCAAAGACGGGCAGTACCAGGCGAGCAACAAATTTTCGAAACCGGGAGAATATCATATCAAGGTGCACGTGGAAAATGATGAGGGGCTTCATGAGCATCAGGAAGAAAAGATTCAAGTGCTGCCATGACAATCCGACTTTTCTCCAACGTATACGCTCATTTTGATTGAATATTTTTCAGGGGGCATGGGAATAAAAAATGAAGAGGAGGTGTTACAGTGAACAAATGCTCTGTTTGCGGTTTTGAAATCGAGTCCGACAAAGCGAATCCCACTCTGACAGAATCCCATAATGGTAAAACGTATACCTTTTGTTGCCCCTTATGCCAAGCAACCTTTAAAACCTTGCCGGACCAGTTTGTCAACGCTAGATAAAACTGGGTGCCTGGGGCCGCCCAGGCATTTAAAGTTTGTTCAATAGATCCGTATTTTCCGGTTGGAGGAATGAGAGCGTGAAAACATACTCGCATTCTTTAATAGGCTTATTCTTTGTATTATTTACGAGTATCCTCCTTTCAAGTTGTTCGAATCACCATTCAAATCCCAATCCGGATACCGGAATTTTACAGATTGCCGCAACAAATTCCAAATATCACATCTCCATCAATCTCTCGCCTAACCCCACACAAATCCTGCACGAAAACAACATGATCATCCGCATTCGGGACAATGCCGGTCACGTAATACACGGCGCAAATGTAAGCGTTTCTGTTTCCATGGAAGAAATGGATCACGGGAATTTGAATTTTGCTGTCATTCCTTCGAAAAATGGAGAATATGTCGCCCGGGTGACTCCGGTCATGCAGGGAACTTGGATTGCTGATGTGACAGCCATGATAAGTCATGAACGGGCAACAGCGAAATACGCCTTTAAAGCCGTGCGTTCCATAAGAAAACAGGGGATCTAATCTATGCCTGGACATTTGGCGGATTATTTATTGTTTACCTTAACCGGGGTTCTAAGCGCGCCCCATTGCGTCGGAATGTGCGGCGGAATCATGTCGGCGTGGACATTGAACTCTCCAGTTCCCTTGATGCAAACGGTGCTTGCCTATAATCTCGGCCGGATTGCAACCTATACCTTGGTCGGCGCTTTTATGGGCTTTATCGGTTCCTTCGTCGAGGCCGCGGGAAAAATTGTGGGAATCCAAGGAATTGCCAATATTCTCGGAGGGCTGTTTATCATACTGTGGATATTCAAACAATATGCATTACCGATTGCCAAATGGACCCCTTTGCAAATTCCCGCAATGCAATTGTTATTGAACAAATCCAAAAATAAAAAAGGATTGACTGCCGTTTTTGTAAGCGGACTGCTGCTGGGATTCTTGCCTTGCGGATTAACCTATGCCATGCACATGAAGGCGGCCGCAACCGGGAGTGTCTGGAATGGGGCTTTGACCCTTCTTTTTTTTGGGGTTGGAACTTTACCGGCCCTGCTGTTTGTCGGAATGTTTTCTCAGTTGTTAAGCAGGGCGCTGCGAACGAGAGTGCTTTTTGCGG
Source organism: Ferviditalea candida (assembly GCF_035282765.1). Lineage (GTDB taxonomy): Bacteria > Bacillota > Bacilli > Paenibacillales > KCTC-25726 > Ferviditalea > Ferviditalea candida. The sequence continues at coordinate 37,702 of NZ_JAYJLD010000011.1, forward strand.
CGAAAACGCTCGCTTTGTTTATCGGCATCGTTTCCATTCTGAGAGGGATGGCCGTCAACGGTTGGATTCCCAGTGTAAATCCGTGGTTATGGTAGCTTTTTCCTTATCCTTCAGGCTGGGCAGCAGTGAAGGCCGGCACCGGAGACGGTTGCCGGCCTGTTTGCTCTGTTATGCCGTCATTCCTCGCCGGTTGCTATTCGGTTGTCGGGATACGAAATCCAATCGCTCCAGCTCCCCGCATACAGCTTCACATTGCGGAAGCCCGCTTCCCGAAGGGCCAGGACATTGGGGCAGGCCGATACTCCCGAGCCGCAGTACACCGCAATTTCTTCCGAGTCAGACAAGCCGACAAACCTCCGTCTAAGCTCCTCCGGGCTTTTCCAGGTCCCATCCTCCCGCAAATTATCTTTCCAAAAGTAATTCAGCGCGCCCGGAATGTGCCCAGCTACCGGATCGATCGGCTCGAACAGGCCTTTATACCGTCCGGCCTCGCGAGAATCGATCAGCGCCGCTTCCGGACGCATGCTTAATGCCTTCACTTCCTCCATGGAAGCGAGCATATCCGTTCTTGCGCTGCCTGTAAACTCTCGCTCACGAAGCTCCGGCAGATCGATTGTGACCGGATAACCAGCTGATTTCCAGGCAGAAAATCCCCTCTCCAGCACATACACCCGATCATGCCCGAGAAATTGCAGCATCCACCACAAGCGGGAAGCCATCGTTCCTCCTTGATCGTCATAGGCAACCACTGTCGTTTCCCCGCCGATGCCACGCATGCCTAATTTGCGAATAAATGTCTCCAGATCCGGAAGCGGATGCCTTCCACCGTGTACGCCAACCGGACTCGACAGATCTTCTTCCAGGTCAAAGAATATCGCACCCGGAATATGTCCCGCTTGATAAGCTTGCTTTCCCTCATTCGGGTTACCCAGATTAAACCTGCAGTCTGCCACAACCACATCCGGTTCGCCAAGTCTTTGCGCCAGCCATTCCAATTGCACAATATTTTGATGCATCCGATACACCCCGCCTCATGAAAGTTTTGATTTTGTCTTTCCCATCCTGCATACATTTTTCCGATTTCTCCCCCATAAATTGAATAAAGATGTCTCATCATCAATCTCTAGGAAGGAGGTTGTCGCCGATGCCAAGCATTTTGACGCAAATTGCCCTTATCATCATTATTGTACGCTCTGCCTACAACGCCTTTCAATTGTTGAATCGAAATATTAAGCCGTGGATGGATATCGCCTATTACATTTCGATCATTATCGTGGCCCTGTCCTTTCTCCTCTAAGCTGTTCCTGACATATGGATTGGTTTATAATGAAGCATAATCGTTGAGTCGAAAAAGAGGAATGAACCGATGACGAAAATATTCCGTTTGAAGCCATTGACAGTGGGGCAGGCCCGGGAAATTTGTGGATGGCGTTATGATCCGCCCTATGATGTATATCAGTTTCCCTCCTGGGACAAGATGGTTGAATCGCTGCATGAGTTCGCCGATCCGGAGATTCGCCGCCGGCAGTACTGCGGGGTTATGAACGAACAAGGCACGCTATCCGGATTTGCGCAATTTTTTCCTTTGGCCGGCCTGACCCGTCTTGGATTGGGCATGCGTCCGGATTTGTCCGGCCGCGGCTTGGGAGAGGCCTTCGTCCTCTCCATCATTGAAGAGGCGAATTCCAGGGCTCCCGGACAAGCCATCGATCTGGAAGTCCACGCCTGGAACCGGAGGGCTTTCAAAGTATACGAACGCTGCGGCTTCGAATACGAACAGACTTACGAGAAGATGACGCCGCAAGGAATACAGAGCTTTCACTGCATGGTCTATCGTTCGGAAACTTTACGCTGATACTGCTCCAGCCTGTCGAGCGCCAACAGAATGCCTTCTATTAATGTCTGCGGACGGGGAGGGCATCCCGGAATGGAGACGCTGACGGGCACAAGCTTTTTGACACCGCCGTAATGGGCATAGGATTCTCCAAAGACCCCTCCGTTGATTGCGCACTCCCCTACGGCAATGATCATTTTGGGCGTGGCGATGGCCGCCCATGTTTTTTCTACAGCCTCCGCCAAATTGCGGGTAATCCCGCCGGTCACCATCAGCAAATCGGCATGGCGGGGGGAAGCGACGAAGTCGACCCCGAAGCGCTGGAGGTCGTATACCGGATTCAACAGTGCATTCATTTCCCAGTCGCAGCCGTTGCACGATCCGGAATCCAGATGCCGGATATGCAGCGATCCTCCCAGCACTTCTTTTATTCGCTTCCGAAGTTCTTCTCCCCTGTGATCAGTGGGCGGCTCCTGCGGATTTTTCTCCCGAGACCGCGGGAAAGCCGCAACAGGTCGTTTGGCGGTCACGATGCCGGTTCGGAGAATTTTGGAAACCATGTTGAAAATCGCCATTTCATCGCCTCCTCATATTTAACGATCGCAACAGGCGTAACAGAGCTCAAAGCTTTTGTTGATCAGCGGGAAATCGGGAACGATGTTCCCCTCTACTGCGTGCGGAACCGCCGGCCAGTTGACATATGACGCAGAGCGGACCCTGTATCGCGAAATGCGCTGATTTTCACCGATCATCACCCAGTGCACATTATCCCCTCTCGGCGATTCCGACCATCCTATGCCCCAGCTGCCTTCATCCAAAGAGGGAAGCGGCACGAGCGTTTCCCCCTTCGGGAGAAGCTCCATCACTTCACGAATCAGCCGGTAGGCCTGCTCCAATTCATCGATTCTGACACGGTATCTTGCGAGCACGTCACCGCTTTTATACAACGGCACCCGAAGCTGGAGAAACCGGTACATGCCGTACGGGAAATTCCGGCGCATATCACGGTGTATTCCGGAGGCTCTGGCTGCAGGTCCGACCACATCCATCTCCATCGCATCGTTCAAACCGAGTTTGCCTGTTCCCCCCATCCGCTCTACCGTACCATCATGCGATAGGATCGTTTCGACTACCTGAAGCAAGTCATTCATCCATTCCTTGAGTTTGATCGACAAGTCATAGAGCTCGGATTCGCCCGGATGCCAGTCGACTCCTCCCGGCTGAATCACTCCCCGCAGGTAGCGGTGACCCGTCAATTCCTCATTGATCTGCATCAGCCGTTCCTTCAGTCGGGCGCCGTGCTGCACGCCGAAGGCAAATCCGAGCCCTGCGCAGATGTTGCCCAAATCACCGACATGATTGTACATGCGCTCCATCTCAAGAAGGATCACCCTTAGCCCTTCCGCTCTTTCCGGGATCTTCACATTGGCGATCCGCTCGATTGCCTGGCTGAACGATGCCGCATGGGAGGCCGCGCACACGCCGCACGTGCGTTCGGCCAGCTGCAGCGCTTCTTCAACGGTCCGGCCCTCCGCTTGCTTCTCAAGCCCCCGATGCGTATAGAATAATCGGGGATCCAAATGCACGATGTGATCGCCAAGCGTACCAAAGCGAAAATGTCCCGGCTCAATAATTCCTGCATGGATGGGCCCTACGGGGACCTCTACGATTCCTTCCCCCCGATAATGGACAGGCCGGTCCAAATCCACGACGGACGACGGTCGTGCCGGCTGTCGGTAATCCTTGCGCAGCGGATACCCTTCCTCCAACCAGTCTCCGTGCAATACCAGCGGTCGAGGATCGATATGCCCGATCGGCTTCAGGCCCAGCAGATCCCGTACTTCCCGCTCGTACCAATTCGCTGCGGGGAATACTGCAGTGACGGAAGGAAATTGCGGATCATCCTCGGGGATGTCCGTCCGAAGGGTCACCAGGCTGCCCTGCCTGTCATCCGCCAACACCCAATACAGCGCAAATTGCCGGCCTTCCAAACGCTCATCCGTACCCGTCATCGTCAGAATCCGGCAGCCTTTCCTCCGGTATTCCCCCATACGTTCCGGCAGCAAGCTCCGATCGACCGGTTCAACCCCCTCATTCCATCGTCCCGTAACGTATCCAATCATGACGGCACCCCCCGCAGTGTCTGGATCGTCCAATTCAGCAATTCGCGAAAAAACGGCGGAACATACAGCCCGAACAGCAGCAGTAGGAAAAGCGGAACAGCCAATGCAGCCGCTTTGGTTCCATCCTCTTCCGCACGCGATTCAATCCGATGGCCGTTTGAACCGAACAGCATTTGCGCGATGTAGTACGCCATTCCCGAAAAGATCAGAACCACACAGGTGAGAAAAAGAACACCGGCCATCCACTGTCCGTTTCGAAAAGCCGCCGCAGCAATCGTATACTCGCTCAAAAACAGACTGAACGGCGGTGAGCCGGCAATCGCAAAAGCGCCGACAGCAAAGGCGCTTCCTGTAAACGGCATCGATCTGAGAAGTCCGTGAATACGATCCATCCGCTTGGAATGGTAGCGCTGCATGATACTGCCTGCCGAGAAGAACAGCATTGATTTCCCCATCGCATGATTGAACATATGCAGCAGCGCACCGAAAGAGGCAGCTCCCCCAACACCGAATCCCAAGGCCAGAATGCCCATGTGCTCCACACTGGAATAGGCCAACAATCGCTTCAGGTCATGTTGAACAAGAAAGAAAGGCACCGTAACCGCCAGCGAGATCAATCCGAACACAATCAAAAGGCCGCCGGAAAAGCCCGGTTCGACCAGATCCACAATCAATTTGATGCGGATGACGGCATACAGCGCGGTATGCAGCAAGGCCGCCGACAGCAGGGCGCTGACGGGGGAAGGGGCCTGGCTGTGGGCATCGGGAAGCCAGAAGTGCATAGGGGCCAGACCCGCTTTGGTGCCGAAACCAACCAAAATGAAGAGGAAGGCAACCTTGACCAAAACGGGATTCAGTTCGGATGCCCGGCGAATAAAATCGGTCCACATCAATTGATCTTGAACCGATTCGGCAGGTATCGCAGCAAATAACAGGATGATCCCGAACAAAGCGAGAGCGATGCCCAAGCCGCCGATAATCAAATACTTCCAAGCCGCCTCAAGCGCGGCTCCGCCGTTGCGAAATGCGATCAGCAGAGCGGAAATCAACGTCGTCGCTTCCACGGCGACCCACAGAATTCCGATATGATTCATCATGGCGATCAGCATCATGCTTAATACGAACAAATGAAGTCCGGCATAATATTGTCGATATCTACCGACCGTAACCGCTCCGTCCCGCAGTTCCCTCCCGATGTAGCCGATCGAATGCAGCGAAGCAAGGCCTCCGACTACGATCGTAAGCCACACCGTATATGCCGCAAACGCATCCAAACGAATCCAGCCGTCAAATACGCTTACCGCCTCGCGTCCGACGATATTAAACAGCATGATTGTTGCCAATACGGCATTCATCAGGGAAAAGCCGAATTGGGTCCAGGCCGTTCCTCTGACGGATGAAACTGTGAAGGATGCCGCTGCCGCCGCAAGCGGAAAGCCGATTAAACCGAATAATCCCCATGCGTACACTTGCCCTTCCCCCGATACCAGTATCATTTTTTTCCCGATATCCTTTATCCTTTCAACTTCTCCAGATGCTCCGTATTCAAGCTTTCAAAAGTGCTGTTGATCCGATAAGACAAAATGCCGATCACGATGACTGAAACCAGAATATCAAAAAACACGCCCAAATCCACAATCAGCTGCAGACCTCCAAGCAGCACCAAAGCTGTCAGGTAAAGTCCGTTTTCAATGACGATCAATCCGATGCCCTGCATGATCGCCTTTTTCTGACCGATCATGATATAGACCCCCAACAGCAGGAATGACAATGCGACAGCCAAAGGGTCGATGCCCTGCGCTGCAGTTGAACCGGAATATATCTCCAGCCGGGATGCGAGATAATGGGCGAGCAAGATAAGCAGAAGTCCTGCAAGCATTGTGGATGATTTTGAGAAAAAACGTTCAACCTCCCGCTTCACATCGATTTTACGGAGTGTATACAACAGCACCCATGGAATGACCACCGCTTTAATGATCACGATCAACACGGCGACGGCATACAAATGCAGCGAGTGATGCTCCCAAGCATACTGCCATGTCAAAACCGCCAGCAGCAGCGCCTGGAAACCAATCAGCAGCACCGCATCGCGGATACGCTTGACCCAAAGAACCGCATAAGCTCCCGCCAAAAGCAAAAACGTAATCCATTCCATCGTTCCATCCCCTTCCTATCTTGAAAATTCACTTCCACGAATGGCATGGGACGTCTAGACCGGAAATTGAACCAAAAGCGCGATCAAGGACAAGAATACTGAAATTCCTGCATACCTGGGAATCCGATACACCCGCATCTTCGCATTAAAGGTCTCAATCACCGCAAGGATGATCCCGATCACAGCCGTTTTGACGGCGATTTCGATCCATAAGGGCAAGCCGAACGGAGGGAACATTACATATGCCCCCAGCACGGCAAGCAGCCATTGCTTCCCCCAGGCAGCCATATTCATCAAACCCAGATAACGGCCCGAAAATTCCAGAACCATTCCTTCATGCACCATGGTCAATTCGAGATGCGTATCGGGATTGTCTACAGGAACTCTTCCCGTCTCGGCCACGAGCGCCAGCAAAAAAGCGATGGCCGCTAGCAGCCTGGCAATGCCGAAAGTTCCGTCCTGCTGCGCAATAACCTGCAAACCGGCAGACCCCGCCTGAATCATGACCGGCAGCAGTGAGAGCAGAAATGCCGGCTCCACGACGGCGGATATCGCCAATTCCCGGCTCGCGCCCATCCCCCCGAAATTCGCTCCCGCGTCGAGAGCGGCCAGAACAGTCAGAAAACGCATGGCGGCGAATACATAAACCAGCAGGATCAGATCTCCGGCAAAAGCCAACGGTGCCGCAGCAGTAACAATCGGCAGCATGAGACCGGCCAGCAATGCCAGTCCGAAAACAAGATAGGGGCTTGCGGTAGTCAGCCATGAGGCATCATGCGAGATGACGGCATCCTTTCTCATCCATTTCATGGCATCCTTAATCGGCTGCAGCATTCCCGGTCCCTTTCGTCCCTGCAGCAGCGCTTTCCATGACTTGATCCATCCGATGAACAACCCGGGCGCGATCAACATGGTCAATATTTGTGCCGCTGTCAGCGCAAGTTGATACATGGGCAAAACTCTCCTTTACCGCAATGTATAAACGACCAAAAGCACGAGAATCGTGGCGAATACATAAGCCAGATACAATTGAATTCGCCCGTTCTGAATCTCTCTCGCCTTACTGGAGATTCCAATGGCCATGCGGATGAGCGGCGCATAGACTCCCTGCTCAATCAAGCGGCGGATCTCGGTTTGTACCGTGACGATTCCCGCATCCTTGCCCCGGACCAACGATTTGATCACAACCCGCTGAGGCTGAAAAAACCAGCTGAAGAACATGAGCAAGGGATAGGTCAAGGAAGTGGCGGTGTATTCCATCTTTTCATTCAACGAATGCCCGCAGCCCCACGTCTCCTCTTTTACGATGCGGGAAGGACCAAAAAATATTCGAACAAGCGCCGGGACAAGAACCGCAACGAACAGCGCTGCAAGCGCATAGGAAGCAACGGCTATGGAGCCCGTTCCCGTCAATCCCGCTGTTCCCTTTGTCAAGTCAGTGCTCCAAACCCATTCGCGAAGTCCGGGAATTCCAACGGAACCTCCCGAAATCCAGCCGACAGCAGCCGGTTTGATCCAATTCCAAATCATCGAGGGAAAAAGTCCTCCCAGCAGCACGCCCGCAGACAACAGAGACATGCCAATGAGCATTCCCGACGGAGCTTCATGAGAATTCGCGGATTGTTCAGTACGGGGCTTGCCCAAAAAAGCGATCCCAAATGCCTTCATCATGCCGGCAGCGGCAATCGCTCCAATCATGGCAAGCGCGGCCGCGGCGGCAACGGCAAAACCTTTCCATACGGCGGGCCAAGCCATGATACCGCCGAGAAATGATTGGAAACCGATCCACTCCCCGACAAATCCGCTGAACATCGGAATGGCGGCCAACCCCGCAGCACCCGCAAGAAATAGCCCCGATGTCAACGGCATCGTCCGGATCAATCCGCCCAGCCGGTTCAATTGTACTGTGCCGGCTCCATGCTGCACCGATCCGACGCCAAGAAAAAGCAGGGCTTTGAATACGGCATGATTCAACACATGCAGAAAAAATCCCGCAGCCGCCAGCATGGATACCGCCTCCGAGCCAAAAGAAGCGGAGATCACGGCCGTACCCAAAAGCATGAACAAGATCCCCATATTCTCCACACTGCTGTATGCCAACAACTGCTTCATATCATTCTGGATCGTTCCGTATAAGGCGCCCATGAGGCCGGTAACCATTCCGATGATCAAGAGGACGCCGCCCCACCAGACCTCTCCCCCTTGAAACCAGTCCCAGACCACCCGAACGATCCCGTACAGCCCAGCCTTTATCATCAATGCCGACATTAGGGCGGAAACCGGCGCAGGTGCGGCGGGATGCGCTTTCGGCAGCCATACATGCAATGGAACAATTCCCGCTTTCGTTCCAAATCCGATGAACGCCAGCAAAAAAATCAGGCTCATCTTCCAGGCTGCAATCCCGCTTCCGACAGCCGACCATTCCTGAAAATCAAACGAGCCCGTCCACGCATACATGAAAGCGAAACCAATCATCAAAAACAAGGTTCCGAAGTGGGTCATCACCGCATAAATAAAGCCCGCACGTCGGACGGAGGACTTCTCATGATCAAAAACGACTAATCCAAAGGATAACAGCGACATGGTCTCCCAAGCTATCAGAAAAGTCCATCCATTTCCTGCAATAAAAACCATGGTCATAGCGGCAAGAAACAGGACAAACAGCGCGCCATGCACCCGGATTCCCGCTTTATCCCGATAATAACTTGCCGCATATAGACTCACAGGAAACGAGGTCATCGCCATAACTGCAAGGAAAAAAGCGCTCTTGGCATCAACAGTCAACACCAGTTCTACACCTGGCGCCACCTCCCAGAGCTTATTTGCCATCGTTTGTCCCTTCAGCAGAACCGTTATAGCAGCAATACCCACTGCTAAACAGCCGGCCGCACTCATCCACCATCCCGATTTCCGGAGAATCGGCGAGCGCCCTGATACAAAGACGGCCAGTGCCAAAATTAAAAAAACAAACCCTGCCAACAACCAAGTCTCTGTTTCCACCAGATTTCCTCCATTGCTGTATAGCAAAAGTATTCCAATGTTCATATCTCTGATTTTATGAATATATAAATTTATAGGAATTTATTCCACCTTGTACTATGAATTTTCCTGCATTTTATTTTCCGCTGATCTCTCTGTATACCCGGTCATATTCGGCTGCGGAGGCGAAGTCCAGCTCCGTCAGTCCCCCTGCATTCCACGATGTGATGCGGGGCGTCACCAGCTTGTACTTGCCCTCTTCCCGATACAAATTATAGCATGTATTGGGTGCATCTTTTGTCGTTCCCCGCTGACGGAACATGTTGAAAATAGTTAATTTCTCTCAGCAAGTTTACGATATATATAGTATAATGAATGTTAGAACTTGGAGAATTTTGTTGAGACCTGTCTTCTCTTACATTCATGAAAATTTGCCCGAGCAAAAAAACGAGGTGTTCTGATGGAAAAATCTACTCTGATCGGCATTATTCTAGGACTTGTAGCAGTTGTGGTGGGCATGATCCTGAAAGGGGCCAATCCCCTGTTTCTTGTCGAGGTTCCCGCCGCTTACATCATTATTTTTGTCGGAACCGCCGCTTCTTTGTTCATAGGCTTTCCCATGTCGGAGATCGCCAAGTTTCCGAAATTGATGAAAATTATTTTTAAACAGCAGAATTTGCTCCCCAAAAAAGAAGTCATCCGGCTGTTCATGGAATGGGCTACGATCACCCGCAGAGAAGGCTTGCTGGCTCTGGAAAGCAAAGTCGACGATATTGAGGATCAGTTTCTCAAAAACGGAATGAGAATGATCATCGACGGCAATGACCAGGATTTCGTAAAGGATGTGCTGCTGGAAGAAATCAATGCCATGGAGGAACGGCATCGTGCCGGCGCGCTGATTTTTTCCCAAGCGGGAATGTATGCCCCCACACTCGGCGTTCTCGGGGCTGTCATCGGTCTGATCGCCGCTCTGAGCAACCTGTCCAATATCGAGCTGCTTGCGCATTCCATATCCGCCGCTTTCGTCGCCACGCTGTTGGGGATATTCTCAGGCTATGTGCTCTGGCACCCGATTTCCAATAAGCTGAAACGCATTTCCGCCAAGGAAGTCGAATTGAAAATGATGATGGTTGAGGGGCTGCTCTCCATTCAGTCAGGTGTATCCACGATCGCCATTGAACAAAAGCTCTCCGTCTTTTTGTCGCCGACCGAACGCTATGCAGAAGAACCGAAAGAAGAGGTGGAGGCCGGTGAAGAAAAGGCGCAAACCGCATAATGAGGAGCATGCCGACGAAACTTGGCTGATTCCATACGCTGACCTGCTCACCCTGTTATTAGCCTTGTTCATCGTCCTGTTCGCTACCAGCAAAATAGATCTCAAAAAGTTTGACGAAATGATGATTTCATTCAATTCGGTACTGAGCGGGGGAACCGGGTTGTTTGAGAAATCTACCGTAGTTCCCATCGGTACGGATACTGCGCAGAAAGCAAAAATCGAAGTCAAGGACAATACCCTTAGAAAAGAACAGGCCGAAAAACTGCAAAAGGAAATGCAGGATCTCCAGAATTTGAAAAAGAAGATTGACGCTTATATCGATAAAAACGGATTGAACAGCCAGCTGCAAACGACTTTGAACAGCCAGCAGCTTGTACTGAAAATCAGTGATAATGCGCTGTTCCCTTCCGGCAGCGCCAATGTCAAACCGGAGGCGCAAAAGCTGGCTTCCAATATTTCTGTACTGTTGGAGCAATATCCTCAGTATGAGGTGATCGTCTCCGGCCATACAGATAACCGTCCGATCCACACCGCCGAATTTGAATCGAATTGGGATCTCAGCACGGCACGCGCACTTAATTTCATGAAAATCCTGATTCAGGACAACAATCTGGACAAGAAGCGATTCAGCGCCGTAGGATACGGTGAATTTCGGCCGGTCGAATCCAATGATACGGAAGAAGGCCGAGCCAAAAACAGACGGGTTGAGGTTTCCATTTTCCGCAATCTGAATCTGGAGCCCGACAAAACCATTCAGGTTGGAAACTGATACATCATTGCCAAACTTGGCAGCGCAACAAGAAGCCCTCCAATCATACGGACGGCTTCTTGTTTTTACGTTTTATTGACCGAGCGGAATTTTCGCATAGGATGAATCGATCGGCATGATTTTGGCTGTTCATTAGATCGCGCGTTCTCCAAGAGCCTGTACGGATAATACTTCATTCAAGCTCCCCGATCGGTAGCCCCGCAGATCAAGGCTGACATAAGCGTAGCCGATCTCCCGCAGTTTGGCGTCAACCGTTTCCGCTACGGCGATCAATTCGGCCAATTGTTGGGGAACGACTTCGATTCTTGCCAATCGGTCATGCTGACGTACCCGAACTTGACGAAATCCGAGCTGCATGAGAAATTGCTCCGCCTGATCAATCATCGACAGCTTATCCTGAGTGATCTTTTCCCCATAAGGAATTCGTGAAGACAAGCAGGCAAAAGACGGCTTATCCCATGTTTTTAAGCCCATGCCTCTGGATAGATGGCGAATTTCCGCTTTGGTAATACCCGCTTCCATCAGCGGAGCCCGGACCCCGCGGTCATGTGCCGCCTGCAGCCCCGGGCGATGCTCCCCCAAATCGTCGGCAATGGCTCCGAAGATAACGTGATCATAACCTTTCAGCTCGGCAATAGGCTGCAAATGGGAAAACAACTCATTTTTGCAAAAGTAGCAGCGGTTTGACGGGTTTTCGGCATAGCCGGGAATGTTCAATTCGCTGGTATGAATCACTTCGTGCGGCGCATTCAGGGACTGGGCCAGCGCAATCGCCTCCAGTCTTTCACGTTCCGGATACGTTTCGGAATCAGCGGTAATGGCCAATACACGATCCCGACCGAGAAAATCGATTGCCGCTTTCAGCAAAAAGGTGCTGTCCACCCCTCCTGAAAATGCAACCACCACTTTATTCAATGAACGCAGAATCTCTCCGAGATGATTGTATTTTTGTTCCATATCAGCCATCTTGCTCCGCCTCCTTGTAACCAATTTGCCGCTCTATTCCTTATGAAAGAGCACGATATTATTTATTGATCTGATGGATCGACCGACCCAGCGCGCCTTCCGCCGCTTCCATCACCATTTCGCCCAAGGTCGGGTGGGCATGAATGGTCAGCGCAATGTCTTCCAGAACGGCGCCCATCTCAATGGCCAAGCCAAGCTCGGCAATCAGGTTGGACGCTTCCGGACCAACCGCCAGCGCACCCAGAACAAGCTGATTGTCCCCATCGGCCACAATTTTCACAAAACCGTCCCCCGCATGAAGCGACAAGGCGCGGCCGTTTGCCGCATAGGGGAATTTCCCGGAAACCGTCCGGTATCCTTTCTCTTTGGCTTCTGTCTCGGTTAAACCGACACTTGCCATTTCCGGGTCGGAGAATACCACTGCCGGAATCGCTTTGTAATCAACGGCGCTCGGAAGTCCGGCAATTGCCTCTGCGGCAACTTTCCCTTCATAGGAAGCTTTGTGCGCCAGCGCCGGACCGGGCACGATATCGCCAATCGCATAGACGTTCGGGATATTGGTCCGGCATTGCCGATCGACGATTGCATAACCCCGGTCATCCAATTGGATATTGGCAACCTCCAACCCGATATCGTTCGTATTCGGCCGTCTGCCTACCGTCACCAGCACATAATCCGCGGTGACGCTCCGTTCCTCTTCACCGACCGTGAACGTCACGGTTACGTCCGCATCCGTTTGTCTCGCTTCGCGGGCCATGGCTTGGGTGACGATCTCTACCGCATTCTTCTTCAGGGCACGCCGCACCAACCGCGTCGCCTCCGCCTCAAACCCCGGAAGAATGGCATCCGAGCCCTCAAGAATCGTCACCAGCGATCCGAACTTCGCAAATGTCTGTCCAAGCTCAATACCGATATAGCCCCCGCCGATGACAATAAGCCTTTTGGGGATTTCCGCCAGCGCCAACGCTTCAGTGGAGGAGAGAATTCTCCCCCCGTAAGGAAAAGCCTTTAATTCAATCGGCCGAGAGCCTGAAGCAATGATACAGTGCTCGAATTTGTAACGGCTGCCCTCGAATCCGTTCACGACCCTGACCTCATTCTTCGCCGTAAAAAAGGCTTCTCCGTTGACAAGCTGAATGTTGTTTCCTTTGAACAGACTCCCTACGCCGCTGGTAAGCTTTTTGACAATTCCATTTTTCCAATCCTGGACTTTACCGAAATCCACGCTTACGTTGTCCGCGTAAATCCCGATCTCCGCTCCGCTTTTCATCTGCTCGTATTGATGCGCAGCCGAAATCAGCGCTTTGGAGGGAATGCAGCCGACGTTTAAGCAAACGCCGCCGATCGTTCCTTTGTCGACCACGGTAACGGATTTTCCCAGTTGAGCGGCACGAATTGCCGCAACATAGCCGCCAGGTCCCGATCCGATAACCAATACATCGACTTCGTTCGTAAATTCACCTACGACCAACGCTCACACCTCCATGATAAAAAGCTGCGGATCTGCGAGAAGCTGTTTGATATAGTTCATCGCATATTGCGCGGTGGCTCCGTCGATGATCCGGTGGTCAAAGCTGAGCGACAGAGCCATGACTTGACCCGCTTCAACCTGACCTCCACGGACAATCGGCTTTTCGGAAACACGGCCCGTTCCCAGAATGGCCACTTCGGGATAGTTGATGATCGGAGTGAAGAATAAGCCTCCTGCCGAACCGATGTTGGTGATTGAAATCGTGCTGCCCTTCATTTCATTGGCTGTCAGCTTTCCGTCCCGGCCGCGCTGCGCCAATTCACTTATTTCCGAAGCGAGAGCCCAGATGCTTTTCCGGTCCGCATGACGGATGACGGGGACGATCAACCCTTTATCCGTGTCGGTTGCAATACCTATATGATAATACTTTTTAAAGACAATTTCATTATTCTCTTCATCGAGGGCGGCATTCAGTGCCGGAAACTGCTTGGCCGCTGCTGTGAGCGCCTTGACCACAAACGGCAAATACGTCAGCCTGATGCCTCTGTTCTCCGCCAGCGGCTTCATTTTTTTGCGGAATTCGACCAATTGGCTGACATCCGCTTCATCCATGACCGTCACGTGCGGTGCGGTAAATGCCGATTTGGACATCGCATGCGCAATCGCTTTGCGGATCCCTTTGAGCGGCATGCGTTCTTCCGCCTCTTCCCCCGTCGCAGGGGCAGCCGCAACCGGTGGAGTCTCAGGTTTCGGTTTCGGGGATGCCGCTTCATCCGTTGCAGCGGAGACTTTCGTTTCCGCTTTTGCTTGACCGGGCTCGAAGGCCAAGAGATCTTCCCGCGTGACCTGTCCATGCCTTCCCGTTCCTTGCACCAGCGTGATGTCTATGCCCTTCTCTCTGGCCAGCTTACGCACGCTGGGAGTTGCCAGTACCTTCCTTCGGTTCTCGATTGAAGCCTTTCGGACCGGATCATTGGAGGAGCGTACGGCCTCATCAACCGACTTCTGCTTGCTTCGGCCCGGCTCTTTCACACCGGCTGCTGCGGCCGATTCCTCACGCTCTGTTAGTCCGGTTTGATTCTCGGCTGCAGGCGGCGCTCCTTCCGATTTTACCGAAGGCGTTTCACCCGTCACCTCAAAGACGGCAAGCAGATCCCCTACTGTCGCGACCGTTCCTTCCTCCGCCTTGATTTCCTTCACGCTGCCATTCACCGGCGAGGGAAGCTCCACTACGGCTTTATCGTTCTGCACCTCGAGAATGACCTGATCCTCTTCAATCCGTTCGCCCGCTTGAATATGCCATTTCACAATCTCTCCTTCGTGCATGCCTTCACCAACGTCAGGGAGCCTAAATTCAACTATTCCCACGCTATCAACCTCCTTCAATCTCCAAGTAAGACCCTTCAATTTAGACGACGTCCCATGCATTCTCATGGCATCAGAAGTGAATTTTCAAGATAGCACTTAAAAGTCAAGCACCCTGTTCATGCCCTCAACAACCCGCTGCGGATTCGGAACCCATTGATCTTCCACACTCGGAAACGTGAAGGAAATATCCGGTGAAGCAATTCGCAGAACGGGCGCCTCAAGATGCAGAATCGCCCGTTCATTCAAACGCGCAATCACTTCCGCGGCAATGCCGGCGGATTGCTGGGCCTCCTGAACGACAACGGCCCGGTTCGTCTTCTTCACGGATTCCACAATCGTATCGGTATCCAAAGGAGACAGCGTCCGCAGATCGATCACTTCCGCTTTGACCCCTCTGGCTTTTTCGATTTCCTCCGCCGCCTTTAATGAGGTTTGCACCATCGCCCCATACGCAATAACCGTAAGATCATTACCTTCACGCACCACATTCGCTTTGCCGAGCGGTACCGTGTACTCCCCTTCCGGCACCTCCTGGCGGAACGATCGGTACAATTTCATGTGCTCTAGAAAAAATACCGGATCATTGTCGCGGATGGCCGAGATCAACAGCCCTTTGGCATCGTACGGATTTGAAGGAATCACAACCTTCAAGCCCGGAGTTTGAACGAGCAGACCTTCAAGATTATCAGTATGGTATTCCGCCGCCTTGACTCCGACCCCGTAAGGGGAACGGAACACAATCGGACTGTTAAAGCGCCCCCCCGACCGGATCCGCATGCGCGCCGATTGGCCGCAAATCGAATCCATCGCCTCGAACATAAAGCCGCTGAATTGAATTTCAGCCACCGGCCGAAACCCCTGCAGGCCGAGACCGACCGCCAAGCCGCCGATTCCCGATTCGGCCAACGGCGTATCAAATACCCGGTCTTCTCCAAACTCCTTCTGCAAGCCTTCGGTCGCGCGAAATACCCCTCCGTAATGCCCGACATCCTCACCGAATATCAGCACATTCTCATCCTTCGCGAGCTCGACCCTCATGGCGTCGGTAATCGCTTGGATCATGGTCATTTGGGCCATCGATCATTTCCCCTCCCATGCTGAAAATTGTTTCATTTGTTCCTGCAAATACGGCGGTGTATTTTCGTACATGGAATCGATCATCTGCGGAATCGTCATTTTTTCGATGCTCTCCGCTTTTTTAATCGCGTCGGTTACCGCATCTTTCGCTTCCTCGATCACCCGGTTTTCATCCGCTTCATTCCACAAATTTTTCTTTTCCAAAAATTTGCGGAAGCGGATCAACGGATCCTTCGGCTCCCACTCGCCCGATTCCGTCTGGCTGCGGTACCTTGTCGGGTCATCGCCGGAAAGCGAATGTGGTCCGAACCGATAGGTCAACGTTTCGATTAGGGTGGGTCCCCCGCCGTTGATTGCCCGCTCCCGGGCATCGGCGACCGCTTTATATACGGCCAGCACATCCATGCCGTCTACCTGGACACCGGCAATCCCTGCTGCCAAAGACTTTTGGGCAATCGTTTCCGCAGTGGTTTGTTTATGGCGCGGTACGCTGATGGCGTACCCGTTGTTCTGCACGACGAAGATCGCCGGAAGCTTGAAGGCGCCGGCAAAATTCAGGCCCTCGTAAAAATCCCCCTGTGAGCTTCCGCCGTCACCGGTGAAGGTGATCGCCACATTGTTTTTGCCACGCTTCTTTAAACCCATCGCCACGCCAACCGTTTGCACGATTTGCGCACCGATGATGATTTGCGGGATCAGGACATTAACCCCTGCCGGTATTTGCCCCCCATGCTGATGCCCTCTGGAGTACAAGAAGGCTTGATACAGGGGGAGCCCGTGCCATACAATTTGCGGGATATCCCGATAGCCGGGCAGAATGAAGTCTTCTTTGTCAAGCGCTGATTGGCTGCCGATCATCGATGCTTCCTGTCCGGATACCGGCGCATAAAACCCCAATCTCCCCTGACGCCCCAAGCTGATCGCCCGTTGATCCCAAATGCGGGTAAACACCATTTTCCTCATGATTTCTCTAAGTTGGTTGTTATTCAATTGGGGCATTTCCACCTCGGAAGCAACATTGCCGTTAACGTCAAGGACAGAAAGAGGCTTTACAGCTTCCATCCGGGCGGCATGCATGTTCGGTTTTTCCGCGATTCTCGTCATCTTTGCTTCACCTCAATAGTGTATTATGAATCACTGTTTTACAATATATATTTACTGTTATATAATTAAAAACTTTATATAATCGTCAATTTAAAGTAATTTATTAATTTCAAATATATATAACAGTTATTTAAATTATGTGCTACAGTTTGCAAAAGATCCATCCATATGTCAATAAATAATGATGAACGTTATTTTTGCCTAAAAAGGGTGGTTTCATCAATGAACAATTCCCGGTATTACAAGCGCATGATTGTCAGGGAGCGGATCAACTCCCAAGCCCTCGCAGAAGATCGCGTCGTTAAAGTGTTTTTGCCGCCGGGATATGATGAATATGTCTCCTATCCCGTGATCTACTGCCAGGACGGCGACGATTTCTTCAGACTCGGACGAATCGCCACTCATGCCACTCAGCTGATTCTTGACGAGGGGCTTGATCCTATGATCATTGTCGGCGTTGATGTGGACAAAAGAATCCGCTGGTCGGAATATGATCCGTCGGGTCCGCGTTTTGACGCCTACAAACAGTTTTTCGTCAATGAGCTCCTTCCCTATGTCGAAAGCCGTTTTCCGGCGCGACCATCCCCTGTGGAACGCATCCTGGCCGGAGACTCATTGGGCGGCACGGTTTCTCTGCATCTGGCCCTCGACTTTCCCGACAAATTTCACAAACTGCTTTCTTTATCCGGCGCCTTCCTGGAAAGTACCCGGAGCCGGATAGCCCGGGAAAGCGAGCTCTCCTGGCTCACTCTGTATATGCTGATCGGATTAGAGGAGCATAACGTCGTCACCAAACGGGGCAATTTCGATTTATTGGCGGCTAACCGGGAAGCTTCTCGTTTGCTGAAGGAGCGGAACGCGCGGATCGAGTATGTTGAAAAAAACGGAAAACACATTTGGGGTTTTTGGCAAAATGAGCTGCCCGCCGCATTCCGATTCTTCTTCAAATCCGCCTATACGTTATAGGCGGCCAAGCACGCAAAAAAACGCCGGGGTCCAATTCCGGAACCGGCGTTCAAAGGCATTCATGTTTAATTGTATTTCCGACTCATTCTTAACGATCTTTATCGTAACGCTCTCTCATCGTATCAGCCATTTGCCGGAGCTCGTTGGAAAGAGGACCGTCTTGATAAGGGGGCGGCAGCTGTAGAAACCGTTCAGGCAGCATTTTTTTCAAAGCCGCTACCAAGGATTCTACAGAGCATTCCCCCAGCGCCTCCCGCAAGCTGGCCGTCCTGTCCGGGTGAATGAGCGGATAGGGGAACCGCTCGTCAGGCGGCAGTCCGCCGGAGGCGATCCGATAAAATTGACGCACCTGCTCGGCTCGTTCCGCGCCCTGACCATCCGTAACGATAAAGGCCTGCAGAATGAAGGCGTCGATCTGCCGTCTTTGCGCGATTCCGCAAAATTTTCGTCCTCCGACGCTCAAATCAAAATCCCCTGGGCAGTAGGCCCCTTGGACTTCACCGACCTGAATGCGAACATCGCCGGCCAACAGGCGCAGCGCTTGTTCAATCCATTCCGCAAGCAGGGAAAAATCTGCGCGAAAATTTCTGCCGGCTGCCGATCCGGGGAGTATCACAGAGACGTTCAAAACCCCTTCATCAAGAGGTACCGCAGCCCCTCCGGAATTGCGGACAGCCACTGCGCAGCCTTGTTTCCTCAAGTGCTCCACCGCATCAGCAGCCTGCGGCAGCCTGCGGTCCCGCAAACCCAAGACCATTGCCTTCTTATGCCTCCAGAAATGAATCAGCGGGGGGGATCCCATGCCTGCCCGCCGGCAGTACCATTCATCAAACGCTAAAGGCTCCAGCACATCTCCCGTCAAACAGGTTTCCGCAACATCCACGATATGAAGCAGCGGGAACTGAATCAATCTTTTCATCTTTTTATATGCCTATCCCAGAATGGCCCCGATCCGTTCAAGCATATCCTCCGTCAATTGAATATCGATGGCCTGAACGTTTTCCGCGACTTGACCCGCTTTGCTGGCGCCTATCAGCGCGCTGGCCACATTCGGCTGCCGCAATATCCAAGCCAATGCCAATTGGCTCAGTTTAACGCCCATTTCCGTCGACACCCCCTCAAGCTGCTCCACCTTCGCCAAAATTTCATCATTCAGCATGCTGCGGATGAATACATTTGAATTGGGATCGGCCGCCCGGCTGTCATTGGGTATATCCGTGCCCCGCTTATATTTGCCCGTCAAGATCCCCTCAGCCAAAGGCGAATAAACCACTTGGCTGATCCCATTTTTTTCGCTGACCGGAATCACTTCTTGTTCAATATAACGGTTCAGCATATTGTATTTCGGTTGGTTGACGACGATCCGATCCAGCAGATAGCGATCCGCCACCTGGAGGGCTTCCCGGATTTGCTCGGCCGTCCATTCGCTGACCCCAACGTATAACACTTTTCCCTGACGAACCAAATCTTCAAGCGTGCGCAAGGTTTCGTCAACGGGCGTTTCGGGATCGTAGCGATGGCAATAGTAGAGGTCTATGTAATCCAGTCCCAGCCGCTTCAATGTCGCGTGAGCCTGTTCGAACACATGCTTTCTGGACAATCCTCTGTCATTAGGCCCTTCACCCATCGGCCAGAATACTTTCGATGCAAGTACATAAGATTCTCTAGGATATCTCCGAAGCGCTTCACCCACGATTTTTTCAGCTTCACCGCGCGCATATACATTGGCTGTATCAAAAAAGTTGATGCCCGATTCGTAAGCTTGGTCAATCGTCTTGAACGCCATATCCTTCTCCACGGATTTTCCGTAGGTCAGCCAGCTCCCCAAACCGATCTCGCTTACCTTCAATCCGCTTCTTCCCAATCTTCTGTACTTCATGGATTTATCATCCTCCTTGTAATCCTTCTTCATTATTTCCAGCACGTTCCACACTTCATTATAGAATGTTTCCGTCATTTTTCAAAGATTTCAAAATCCGCAAATCCTATACTCTATTAATCTATTCACTCTTCTATCCAACGGAATAAGATATTATATCTCAAGACGAGAGGAGGCGCTGATCCATCCGCATTTGAGAAGTAAAGACTTACAGCACCTGCAGGCCAGCTCCAAGCCGCCATACTGAAAACCTCCTCTTTCAATATAAGCGGGCAAATCCCCGTACACACCTGCGCCGTACGGGGATTATTCATTTACGGATTACTAAGCCGGTCATAATCCGACTCCCCCTTCCCGTTCGCTTGCTTACGCATGTTGTTACAGATACAATATTTTTAATCCTTTTATTTCTTGTCGCCAACATCATCCTTGAGGGAGAATCAAATATGACTAAACGGGTTTTGATATTTTCCGGGGGACGACTGGGCAAATGGGCCCTTGACGAAATCAAGCAGGGCGATATCCTCATCGGCGCGGATCGGGGTGCCTTCTTTCTCGCGGAAAACGGGTTGCAGCCCGATTTTTCGCTCGGCGATTTCGACTCTGTCGCCGAATACGAATTAGAGATCATTCGCCAAAGCAGCAAAACGTTCCTTTCCTTCGATCCCGTCATGAAGGACTGGACGGATACGGAATTGGCTATGAACCACGCCGTGCAAATGTGTCCGTCGGAAATTAAACTGCTCGGGGCCATCGGCACGCGCTTTGACCACTCGCTCGCAAATCTCCATCTGCTCTACAAATGCTATCAGCGGGCCATTCCATGCACAATCGTCGACGAAACGAACGACATTCGTCTAATCGACCATGAAACGGAGATCGACAAAGGAAGATATACGCACGTTTCCTTGCTTCCTTTTACTCATCAAGTGACCGGGATAACCTTGGAAGGCTTCCGCTATCCTCTGCACAAAGCCACTTTAACCTCGGGTGATTCTCTGGGCATCAGCAATGTCGTAATAGGTGAAAAAGCCAGAATCTCTATCGAAACCGGGCTTCTTCTGGTCATCCGAAGCATGGATTGATCCGATCCGTTCCGGAAACAGAATTTGACTCCAAGCCGAAATCAAATTGATTGCGGAAAGGGGGCTGTCTCCGAGTCATTCGACTTGTGAGACAGCCCCTGATTGTTTATACGAAATTATAGATCCGGGTGTTCATGCTTGGCTTTCAGCTTGTTCCAGCGGCGATCGACTTCATGTTGAAAATCCTGCAGCGCTTCAGCATATTCCGGCTTCAACAAATGCCTTGTTTTGCCCATCATCTTCAGCCACTCGCCAACCGGTATACGCTTGCCCTTTTCTTCCGGATTATATGTGATCGTCGTTACTCCCCTTTCGATCTCATACAGCGGGAAGAAACAGGACTCGACAGCATGATCGATGATGTTCGTTCCGTCCCTTTCCTCGGACAGCCAGTTCAACGGGCAGGTGATCAGGATTTTGCCGTAGACCAGCCCTTCATTTTGCGCATACCACTGTGCTTTGGCAGCCTTCTTCACCAAATCCTGCGGAAAAGCTTCAGATCCGGTAAAGACGTAGGGAATATTGGTCGCAGCCATGATCTGCGCCGTATCTTTATGGTGGAACAGCTTGCCGCCTTGATACTTGCCGACGTTCGAGGTAGACGTCCGATGGCCCTTCGGCGTGGAATAGGACAGTTGGGCGCCTGTATTCATATATCCTTCATTATCATACTCAACAATAATCATCTTATGGTTGCGAAGCGCAGCGCCGATGGCCGGTCCCATACCGATGTCCATACCGCCGTCGCCGGTAATCATCACGAAGGTGAAATCGTCCTGCAATCCGAGATGATCGAGCTCGCCGCGCCGTTTACGCTCCCAGAACATCTCGACGACACCGGACAAGGTGGCCGCGCCGTTCTGGAACAGGTTGTGAATGTAAGTCGCTTTATGGGCGGAATACGGATAGCCCGTTGTGACTACCATTGCGCATCCCGTGTGGAACAGAGCTACAATATCGCCTTCGATTCCTTTGAAGAACAGCTCCAAGCCCGAGAAGATTCCGCAGCCGGGACACGCCCCGTGTCCGGAGGCGATTCTTTTGGGTTTTTTGGTCAGTGCGCGAAGCGGCGGGACCTTGACTTTAAGCTTGCCGGTTTCTTCATCCGGCGTTACGGTAATCAGCCCCGTCTTCAGATCCTCATATTTCATCGGTTCGAGCACGCGTTTCGGAGCCTTGTCCGGATCCCCCGGCGTGTGACCGTAATAATCAAACGGCACTTCCACTCTGCCTTTGGCTGCGGCTTCGATGGCCAGCTCGAAGAAATGCAGGCCGTCTTCCGCGTAGAAGTCTTTGCCGCCAAGCCCGTAAATCCGGCTGATCACTTGCGTGCTGCGGTTTCCGTGAGTAAACAGGGCCGCCTTAATTTCATTTACCATGTTGCCGCCGTGTCCGCCGTAAGAATCCGCACGATCTCCCACCGTGATCGCTTTGACGTTCTTCAAGGCCTCGGCGATTTCCTTCTGCGGGAACGGACGGATCATGTTAGGCGAAATCGAACCCGCTTTAATCCCCTTCTCGCGCAGCTGATCGACGACATCCTTGATAATTTCCGAAGCGGAATTGAGCAAGAATACCGCTACCTCCGCATCCTCCATCCGGTACAGGTCAAGTATCGGATAATCGCGGCCGGTCAGTTCGGCATACTCCTTGCGGATCCGGTCGAAAACTTCACCCGCGTTGTACATCGCTACGGACTGCTGATAGCAGTTGTTGATGTAGTCTGGCTCGTTCATATACGGTCCGACCGTGATCGGATTATTGCGGTCCAATACATGCGGGAATCCTTCCGGCGGATGCTCGCCGATAAATGCGAACACATCTTCCCTTTGGGCAATTGTCCAAACCTTTCGCTTCTGGTGGGAAGTAAAATATCCGTCGAAGGATACCATAACGGGAAGACGAACCTTTGCATCTTCTGCCAATTTAATGGCCATAATATTCATATCATAGACGGCTTGCGGATCTCGAGCCATCAGAATGGGCCATCCGGTATTCAATGCATAGTACAAATCGGAATGATCCCCATGAATATCCAGCGGACCGGAGACGGAGCGGTTAACCAAGTTCAGGACCATTGGAAAACGGGTTCCCGATTGAACCGGCATTTGTTCAAGCATGTACAGATAGCCGTTGGCGCTTGTTGCGTTAAATACCCGGCCGCCCGCTGTCGAAGCGCCATAGCACACACCGGCGGAACCGTGTTCGCCGTCAGCCGGAATCAGCTTGATGTCATGCTGGCCGTTCGCTTTCATCAAATCCAGGAACTGAGCCACCTCGGTGGACGGAGAGATCGGGAAATAACCCATAATATGATAATTTATCTGGTGGGCCGCATAGGCGGCCATTTCGTTGCCGGATTCATAGACGACTCTCTGCTGGACTTTGCCAAGGCCTATCTCTTTCTTGATTTCAATCGCCATCGTTATACCTTCCTTTCCACTTCACGTGTTATTGAACCGCAAACCTGAGACGCTGCGGCACCCGGTGTTCCTCGGCATAGCCGTCATCATATTCGCGCGCTTGCGTCAGCGCCTGCGTCGGGCAAGCCGTGACGCATTTCAAACAACCTTTGCAATATTGGTAATCTATCCCCTGCAGAAACATCTGCGGACGTCCTTTTTTATCGGGAAGCTCATCCCATACGAAGCAAAAATCCGGGCATACATTGTCGCAAGCCGCACAGTGGATGCATTTTTCATCGTCAAAATGAGGCATCAACCCCGAACGCGAAATGCTCAAATCCTTCAGGACGCTGTTGCCGGGATTGGTGATCAGTCCGCCGATCGGCTGTGTCATGTATCCGAGTACCGGCGTATCCTGACGCACGTATCCGGGCATATGCGCGCCTGCGGGCAGCTTAAAGGTTTGGAAAGCAACCTCGGAGTAACCCCTGTCGAACGTTCTTAATGCAGGTTCGACCGATTGCGGGTATTTTTTAATCAGTGAATTGCGGATAACATCCCTCATGATTTGCGGGTCAAGAAAACTCATAAGACGGAACAGGCCCCCAAGCATTGCCATGTTGACCCGGTTCTTTTCCTCAAGGGCAATACCCGTGGCGTCTATAACGGCGATCGTCCCCGCAACCAGATGCAGCTTTTCTTTCAATTGTTCCGGCGTTTTTGAAGAGTTGACCAGAACGATGCTGTCCTCGTACATGCCGCTGATCACGTTGATTGTCTTGGCAAGGTTTTCATGAAAAATACCGATTACATGAGGTTTTTCGATCGGTGTAGTATCGCGTATGTTCGCATCATCATCGCAGAATCGAATATGTGCTTTTACCGGTGAACCTTTCTTCTCCGAACCGTATGAAGAGAAGCTGACGCCGTTCAGTCCGACCCCGACGACACCCGCCTCGGCCAGCATTTTCCCCGCAAGATTGGCCCCCAGCCCTCCAATCGACTCCAAACGGATTTCAAAAAATCCCAATTCATTCTTTTTCGGCAGAATAGACACGCCCATCTTCCCCTTTCACTTTCGTTGCCACACTATCATCCGGCTGCATCGATTTATAAATGAATTCAAAGAGATAATAAACGGATTGTAATTGTCACAAAATATTCTAAAGTCTATAATAACAGCAATCAAATATTATAGCAACAACAAATGTTTATTTTATCTTAAAATAGGAATCAGCACAACTCGCGTCCGCTTCAAAACCTCTGAAATCACGCGGTAATATGCCCTTAAATGCCATTATAACTCATTTATAAAGGTCTTAACAAAGCCAATGCATGACTTATAACAGTATTACTATTGTAATATAACAGATTTGCGAAGAATTAATCTCTTTCTAGCCCGATGACTTCCCCGGCAGCCCCGGTAATACCGATAAATTGAACAGGTTGATTATGGTCAGATACCATCATGATTGACTTTTTTCATTTGTTACTGAGCAGGTTGCCGTCTTGGTCATACGTGTATGCATAGTCCTCAAGACGAATCAAGTTGGAACGGGTGGCAATTTCGTTCTTGGAATTGTACGTCCAGGTCGTGCCGACGATCGTGTATCCGGCGCCAACTTCGCGAACCAGCTTGAACAGGGGCTCGTGCTCGCCCGGCGGCAGGTTCACTTCGCCGTTGACGATGTTGTCGATGACGGCCAGGATGTGCTCGATGTTGCCGGGCTGAAGCTGGCCGGGCTGCAATTGTCCGGCCCACTGGTCCTGCAGCTTCTTGTGCAAGCTGAGCTTTTTGCCCTGGCCGCGCTCCAGCGCATTATCTGTGCCGGTCGAGCCGCCGCAAGAACCGACTCCCTTGCCGTTGTTGCCGTTGCCGTTCCCATTGCCTTTGCCGGCTTTGCCGTTCATCGCCGCCAGGATCATCTCCATGAACTGCTCGATGTCGATGGTTTCCTGACTGTTCGACTCCGCGCCCTGAATGATCGCTTTGCGCACGGTGCGGTTGCCGGAGGCGTCGTATTCATAGAGGATGACATCGCCTGCCGGCGTGGTCACCCGGTTCAGCTGCTCGCGCGCGTCATAGCCGAATTCCGACACCCGTCCGTTCTCGTCGGCCTTCGTGACGAAATCCCGCGCGTTGTGCTCATACCCCGCCGCAACCAGCGGTTCGCCGTTCGGTCCTTGCGTCGTCCGGCTTTGAATCGTATGGTCCGGACGAAACACCGTCTCGGTCGAGGTGCCGTTCGGGAATGCCATGTGCGTGACGTAGCCGTCGTTGTCGTATTGAGAGCCCGTACTCGTAGCCTTGGGGGTCCTTGAAGCTCAAAGCCCGGCCGCTGGCGTCCCGCACGTATTCCATGCGTTGGCCGTTGATGGTCTCCGCGCTCAGATCGCCGTTGTCGTCATATTCGTAGACAACCTGGTCGCCGTTATCATAGGTTGCGCTTTTTACCTGATTGTTGTCGTAATACGTAAATTCGATCGTGCCGCCCGATCCGGACTGCTTCAATAGATTGCCGGCCGGATCGTACTGGTATAAGAACAATTCGACCTATGAACAGGATTACATGGGATTTGGTCGACATAATCATCTATGTTTCGATTTTTTTTCGTAAATTTTCCCCAAAAAAACCGGAGTACGCACCTCCGGTTTTGCATTTCCGCATAAAAAATGATTCCATATGAATTCTATTTACCGTTAATCATTGGGGCATGGCATCGGCCTCCAAACGGATAAAACGACCACATGATCCGCTTGGTGATTGAGCGGTAAAGGAATTCCGCATTTTTTGCCCGTTAATTCACATAGCTGTTCTGATACTGCTTCAAAAGATCGCCAAAGGAGATCGAAGGCAGCGGAGGACTGAAGAAATAACCTTGAATTTCGTCGCAATTGTGGGTGAGCAGGAAATTAAGCTGATCTTCATTTTCCACTCCTTCAGCGATCACTTTGAGTCCCAGGTTGTGAGCCAATGAAATGATGCTCGACACAATACTCGCATCATATTTGTCCGACATTATATCGCGTGTAAAAGATTTGTCGATTTTCAGCTTATCCAACGGAAACCGCTTCAAATGAATCATCGAGCTGTACCCGGTGCCAAAGTCATCCAGATTAACCTTGATTCCGTTTTGCTTGAAGCTTTCCAATAAGGTGGCGGCCTTCTCCAGGTTCATCGTCACGCTCTCGGTGATTTCCAACACCAGCATTTCAGGCGGAATATCATGCTCACGCAGCTCCCTCATCACCGATTCCACAATGTTCGGCTGCAAAAATTGGCGAAGCGATAAATTGACGGACACCGGAACCGGATCGATTCCGGCTTCCTTCCAAATTTGAATCTGGCGGCAAGCCTCCTTCAGTACCCACTCGCCGATCGGAATGATCATCCCGGTTTCCTCTGCCAATGGTATGAATTGAGACGGAGCGATCAAACCTTTCTCCGGATGGTTCCAGCGAATCAGCGCTTCGATGCCGGTAATCCGACCCGATTGCATATTTACCTGAGGCTGATAGTGCAGCTCGAACTGTTTCTGGACGACCGCTCTTTTCAAATCACTTTCGATAATCAGCAAATCGTCCGACAGCGGATTCATGAGCGGATCATAAATTTGGAATTTGCTTCTGTTCTCCTGAGCCCGGTACATCGCAAAATTGGCATTTCGCAGCAGCGACTCCAGGTCCTCGCCGTGACCGGGGTAGACGGAAACCCCGATATGTACCGTTATATGAATTTCATTGTCCTGGATGAAGAATTCCTCTTCAAACAACTCGCTTAATTGACGCGCGAACTCCGAAACATCCTCCAATTCATCTATATCCTGCAGCAGCAACTTGAAGTCATCCCCGTCCATTCGGCTGAGCACATCCCCTTCACGGACAATGCTCATTATCCTTGAGGCCACATGCTGAAGCAATTGATCGCCAAAGGTTCTGCCCATCGCGTCGTTGATGCTCCTGAAACGGTCGATATCCAGCACCAATAAGGCCAGCTTCCGGTTAACCGCATTCGTCTTGACCACAGCGGCGTTGAAATGCTTTTCCAGCATTCTTTGATTGGGCAAACCCGTTAGATGATCCGAATAAGCCATCCTTTTGATCAGCTGCTCGGAGCGTTTGCGTTCCGTAATTTCCCTGAAAATAGCCAGGAAAGCTCTGGTCCTGCCAAATGTGAAAGGCTTCGCGCTGACTTCATATTGGAGTTCCGTATTATCCTTCCCCGTGACGTTCCATTCAAAAGTGCAGCCATCATTTCCGTTCAAACTTCTCCATAACTCGATGATCTGCATTTGTTTATCCTCGGACAATTCGGCGAATTGCTCCGACTGAAATGACAGCAGCTCCGCCCGGCTGTATCCCAACTGCTTGCACATCACTTCATTGACATCAAGCGTTCCCCGATATTGGCCCGCTTCATTCAACTCAATAATCACGATCCCGTCATTCGCAGTCTGAAACAAGCTCCGAAACTTCTCTTCACTGCCTCGCAGCGCTTCCCTCGACTTCCAAAGCCTTCGCATGTACCGTCGCATGACCAAGCCGAGCAGCGAACCCGTAATTAAAATATAAAAAAGCCCCTTTATTATTTCCGCGGCAAGAAAGCGTTCTCCCCAGATCTTCCCCGCAAGAAAGTCCGACGCAATCACCAACAGAAACCCGACAATCATGTACACGACTGTTATTCTCAAATAAACCGATTTTTCCCTGGAATGTTCGAAGGACGTCGGGACGGCGTTCACGCTTTTAGTTCCCCCCTTCATTGCCGGTTATGCAAGATTTCATAACAGGTGCTTTAATCATATATGTTTTTCGACACCGGCCTGCAAATTCCTTTATTTTCATCGGCTGCTTTTCGAACAAATTGCTATATTTCTACGGTTTCAGAGCGGTTTCGCAGCATATAATTTCATATAGAAAGTTCCTTCAGAGCAACGTATAATAATAACGATGTTTATTTCTGGGAAGGAGCCCTATATAATGGATCGAAAATCCCCTTATCTGCTGCTAGTGATCGCGACCTGTTTGTGGGGCGGCAATTTTGTAATGGGGAAGGTGCTCGTCACCGAGATTCCCCCGATTGTCCTAGCGCTTCTTCGTTGGACGGTAGCCTTGATGATTACACTCCCTTTGTTTGGAAAACAAATTTGGCAGCAGCGCAAATTATTTCTGAAGCACTGGAAAACGGTTGTTTTTCTAGCCCTCACCGGAGTGACGGGCTTCAATACGTTTACCTATGTTGCCGTGCAATATACGGGGTCGATTAACGCCGCGCTGATGAATTCAGCGGCTCCGATCATCATTGTCGTGCTTTCGATGATTTTTCTCGGCGAAAAATTTTCCGTTCGGCGGGGGATCGGCATTCTGATTTCCATGGCGGGAGTGCTTTGGATCATTACACGCGGCTCCTGGGCCGCACTGACCCAACTCGATTTTAATCGCGGAGATTTGTGGATGATTCTGGCAGTGGCGTTATGGGCCGCTTACTCCATCGGGGTCAAAAAAATCGCGGGACAGCTTCCGCCGAATGCACTGCTGGCTTTGACAGTCATCATCACCGTAATCGTCCTCTTTCCGATCGCCATGTTTGAACTGACCATCCAAAAACCGCTGCCCCCCCATTCCTGGACAGCGACCATCGTAGGAATCCTTTATATCGGCATCTTCGCGTCGATTGTCGCCTTTCTTAGCTGGAACAAAGCCGTTGCCATCATCGGGCCTTCCCGAAGCGCGAACTTTTTGAATCTGATTCCGCTGTTCAGCGCCATTTTCGCGATCCTCTTCACCGGCGAACACCTTGCCTTTTTCCACTTTGCAGGAGCTTTCCTGATTCTGTTAGGCGTATATGTCACGACACGCACAGATCGCCGTGCTCATTCACAGCCGTTGAAGAGCGAATTCCCGGAAAAGAAGACAACACCGTTAGATATTTAAGTTATTGAGGAAAAATGACTGGAGAATCGCCGGATATATTGATCTGATTTTGGCCGTGCTTCTCCTCCTTGGCCTTGTATAATGCGCGCTCAGCCGCATTAAACAGCATCTTCCAATCCCTGCTGCCGACCGTTTGGTAAGCAATTCCCATACTGCAGCGAATCGGCGGCAGTCCCTGCTGCGTCAATTCCTCAATACCGCCCAATGAATCGGCAATGCGGCGTCCGATCAATTCCGCTTTATCCCGGGGCATGCGGTTGAAAACAATGGCGAATTCGTCCCCGCCGATCCTGAATAAATAGTCTCCTTCGCGGATATAAGAAGATAACCGGTGTACGACGGAACGCAGCACCCGATTGCCTGTGGCATGGCCGAACCGGTCGTTGATTTGTTTGAAATCGTCCAGGTCAATCAAGCAGAGGCAAAGGAGACTTTTTTGTTCAATGGCGGAATCAACCAATTTCGGGAGAATGTTCTGAAACATCCGGTAATTGAATGCCCCGGTCAGATCGTCCTTGGACGTTTGTTCTTCAAATCTTCCCGCTTCATCCTCCAATGATTTCCTATGGATCACGTCCGTCATTCGCAAACGAATGAACAGCATATTGCCCGCAACCAGCATAATGGCATAGGTTGCGAAGCCTGCCGCATGGCCGATCAGGATCCCCGCATCTTCGGAGATCCGGAATAAGACCGGAACGATCCCGAACCAGTAGGCCCCGACCGCGAACACCAGCGTTCCGAACACGAATGGACGAATCGGAAGAAATAAGATGACAAATGCGAGTACCTGATAAACGCCTGTTATGTATAAATTGTATGTCCCTTCCGTCCAAGCCAATACCGACATGAAGAATACCTGTATCAGAGATCCGGATAAGATTAGTATTTCCGCCCCAAAGTAATTTCGGAAGCTGCGGCCGATCCATCCCATCAACAGCGCGCCGAACACCATCGCTGCACGAACCCCGGCAATGAGGATCCAATTGTCCTCCGTAAACCACGACACATCAACAACAAAAGCAAGAGCCAAAAAAATTGCGGCCAAATAAAATCGTTTCGGCAAATTCACCAGGACCATCCGATCCCAATCCAAGGGAGTGAACCCTTGAGGTTTTCCGATCAGGATCCCCCCGAGTTTTTCACGATGTTCAGATTTCGACATTTTTCCCCGCCCCTTCAAGATCCAATTTCTTGTAAAAATTATATCCCGAAAGCGTCTGTCTGCTCAATCTTTATTTCCGGCTGCTTAAAATTTCTGTGGGTTTTTGTCAATTTTCACGGAATTTTGTTGGTTCTGCTCGACATGAGATTCTCTGCACAACATAAAAAACCTCTATCGCGGCCAATTCAATGATGAACGGCCGCGCCAGAGGGGCGGTTCTAATGCCGATAAGAATTAGCTTTCCCAGTTCCGGAAATTAATAAAATAAATTCTTATGCGGTAAAAAAGCCCCTTGCGGGGCAAACGAGACGCTTTAAATTTCCGCCACAATTTGATAAATCAGCCAAACATTCAATAACAGAATAATCGCTCCAACCAAGATGGACGCCCACGTGATCCAAGGTTTATTCACCAATACTCCCATAAGGTCCTTGCGTTTTGTAAAGTAAATCAGCGCGAGAATCGGAGCCGGAAGCACCAAACTGAGCACAACCTGACTGATGACAAGCGTCATGGTCGGATCCGTGCCAAGCGCCACAATAATCACGGTAGGCAGCATGGTCAGAACCCTTCGCAGCCACATCGGGATAGAGAACCCTACAAACCCTTGCATGATCACCTGACCCGCCATCGTCCCGACGACAGAACTGGACACGCCGGAGGCCAGGAGTGAAAGCAGGAATACGGTAGCCGCCGCCGATCCAAGCAGCGGAGTCAAGGTTTGGTAGGCCGACTGGATATCAGCTACTTGAGCGTGGCCGGTGTCGTGAAATACTGCCGCTGCCATATACATCATGGCGATATTGATGAAACCGGCGAATCCCATGGCGATGACCACTTCCCGAGTGCTGAATCGATGAATCTTGAAGGCCTCTTCGTCGCTTCGGGGCCGTACACGATTTTGCGTCAAGCTGGAATGCAGATAGATCGCGTGCGGCATAACGGTTGCCCCGATAACTCCTACCGCCAGCAGAATGCTGTCTTTGTTGCCGATCCACGGGACTACACTGTGGTAAACGATCTGTGACAAATCGGGCCGAGACAGCACGGTTTCAATCAAATAACTGGCTCCGATAAACAGAGCAAACGCGGCTATGAACTTCTCCATCGGGCGGAAGCCCAAACGCTCCATCATGAGAATCAAATATGTGACAACCCCTGTAACCAAGGTTGCCGACAGCATCGGTAACCCGAACAATAAATGCAAGGCCAGCGAAGCTCCGAGAAATTCGGCCAAATCCGTTGCCATTGCCGCAACTTCGGAGAAGCCCCACATCAAATAGGACAACCATTTGGGAAAATGCTCCCTGCACATTTCCGGCAAATTTTTGCCTGTGGCAATCCCCAGCTTGGCGGACAAATTCTGCAAAAGCATCGCCATCACATTCGCCAAGACGACCACCCACAGCATTCTATAACCGAACTGGGCCCCGCTTTCAATATTGGTTGCGAAATTCCCCGGATCGACGTAAGCGATCGAAGCAATAAATGCAGGCCCAACAAACGGCAGCATCGCCCGGATGCCTTTGCGTTTACCCGCAATCGCTTCGCGTGCGGCTTGTTCTGTCCTAGCATTTCCTTTACTGCGCCTCAACAATTTCGTTTCCGTCGGATGCGGAACACCTGATATTTCCATATATCTTATCCTTTCTCCCATATCATTCCTGGTCAATTAGACGGAGGACAATTTTTTTCCCAAAGGACTTTTTTTTTCCCTAGGTAAACTTTTGTTTTTTATTATTATATGACACTCCTCTATAAATGTGAACTAATATTTAACCCATTCTGCAAACATGGTATATTTATGAAAATGCCGCCGCTTTCCTTCGCCTGATGCGCAAAAAAACCTGACGGTCATGTGTCCCGCCAGGTTTTTCATTAAACCAGAAAATTAAACAGCTGCGGCTCTTTGTTGATCTCGATATAAGAGATTTCTTTAGCCTTCATCCGCTCGATCAGCGCGTCGTAGTCTTCTTTCTTCTTGAGCTCGATTCCGACCAACGCCGGCCCGCTTTCCCGGTTATTCTTCTTTGTGTATTCGAATCGGGTAATGTCGTCTGTCGGTCCGAGCACATTCTCCATAAATTCCCTGAGCGCCCCGGCCCGCTGGGGGAAGTTGATCATGAAATAATGCTTCAGCCCCTCAAAGATCAGGGAACGCTCTTTGATTTCCTGCATCCGGTCGATATCGTTGTTCCCCCCGCTGATGATGCACACGACATTTTTGCCTTGGATTTGCTCCCGGTAATAATCAAGCGCAGCGATCGGCAGCGCGCCCGCAGGCTCCGCAACAATGGCATTGTTGTTGTATAACTCCAATATGGTTGTGCAGGCCTTGCCTTCCGGCACAAGCACGATATCGCTCAGCAACTCTTTGCTGACCTCGAAGGTATGCTCCCCGACCTGCTTGACAGCCGCTCCGTCAACGAATTTATCAATTTCATCGAGCGTAATCACCCTGCCCGCTTCAATGGATTTCTTCATTCCCGGTGCGCCTGAAGGCTCGACCCCGACAATCTTGGTTTCCGGACTGACGTTCTTGATGTAGGAGCCGACCCCGGATACCAGTCCGCCCCCGCCGATCGTCACGAATACATAATCAATCGGATCGCTCATCTGATTCATGATTTCCAGTCCTGCCGTTCCCTGCCCGACAATGGTTCGATAATCGTCGAAGGGATGAATGAACACCATATTCTCCCTGTCGCAGTATTCCCTTGCTTTCACGTAGGAATCATCGAACGTGTCGCCGGTCAGAATCACTTCGACGAACGAGCCGCCGAACAGCTTTACCTGCGAAATTTTCTGCCGGGGCGTTGTCGTCGGCATGAAGATTTTGCCTTGAACGTTCAGCAGCTTGCAGGAATAGGCCACACCCTGGGCATGGTTGCCGGCGCTCGCGCAGACAACCCCGTTGGCCATCTCCTCTTCCGAGACATTCCTCATAATATTATAGGCGCCCCTGATTTTAAAGGAACGCACCACCTGCAGGTCTTCCCGCTTCAGGAACACATTGCAGCCGTACTTATCCGACAAGATTTCATTTTTCTGAAGGGGGGTTTGATCAAACACCTGATTCAGCATGCGGCTGGCATGGATAATATCCGCGATTTGAATTTGTTTCATCTGGGTACTTGCCTCATTTCATGATGATATGGAATGAATCGAATAAATGATTTTGTCCGCAGTCCGGTGATCACACTGTTTTGGCAGCGCATATTTCCAAAAAGCTGCAGCTCGAACACGTTTTTTTGCCCGGATTTGGAGGAAAGGCCTCCTTTGGAAGCGGGATATTTCGAACCGGGTCTTCCAGGTAAGCTTTCATTTGCCGGATGCTGTCCATCACTTCCGCCTCGATCCGCTCAACTTCCTCGATTGCGATCTTTGGCGTCACACATTCCCTAGACAGCAAATATTCCAACCTGATCTCGATGCGATCATAGGGAACCTTATATTGATCATGCAAAAACAGTGCGTATAGAAGCATCTGCTGCTCGTTTTTGTCCGATTCCAGCCCGGTTTTCCAATCGGCGATAATCCAGGTGCCGTCAGCTTTTTGATACAGCATATCCAGCTTCACATGTATTTTTTCCCCGGATATGTAAAATTGATTGAGTTCTTCAATCTCCTTAATCTCGATCCCGTCAACGCCCTGCAGTTCAACCAGGCTTCGCGAGGACAAAAAACCATCGACACAGGCTTCGATTCTCTCCTTGATCTGCCCGACTCGCTGCGGCGACAAGCCTCCTCCATAATACATTTCATGGAGCATCGCAAGCTTCTTGGGCGCGGCTTTCCATTGCTTCACCTGAAGAGAATCCTTGTAGGCCTGATTCAAGCGGCTGCGAATGCCGAGAATCATCTCGCTCTTTTCGGTCAGCGAACCGCAGTCTCTCCAGCTTTTCAACGCCGATTCGGCCATTTGATGCACTGCATCCCCGAGCAGCAAATAGAGATTGCTGATTTGCTTCAGCCGATAGGCAGCCTGCGACTCCGGATCGGAATCTCTCAACCATCCATTGTGCGACGCATAATAGTAATAGTAGTATTTTCTGATACATTCCCGAAACAGACCATCCCGCGACTGGGACCAGGACCATTCTGGATAAGGCTTGATTGTGAAAGCCATGCCGTCTCCTCCCGCCGATTGGCATATTCCGTCATGCCTGCTGCCAGGCAGCAATGGCGCATTCTTTTCGAATTCTCTAAATTCCCCATGAGCGGAATCCTATCTCATTGTATCATAATTTCGAAGGAGCGGATTTGCCGAAAATTGCGGAGATTGAGCAATTTAAAGCAGTATTTCATTTTCCCCTCAGTTCAACCAGCACATGCCCTTCCGTCCCAAGCTCCATATACAGAACCTCTTCTATGTTCACGTTGCGCCGCTTCAGCTGGTCGGCAACCCACTCCTCCGAGATTGAATTCGCCGTCAGATTATCCCTCATGATCACGCCGTCTACAACCAACGGCAGTGCGACCCCCACTTGCTTTCCTTCAATATGCAGATCTCCCCGGGTAACCGGCAGCACCCGGTTTTTGCTTAATACACTGAGCGATCCGTTCAATTCCAGAATCGCCGATTCGACATCCTGGACGGAAAAATTATTTTTTTGGCGCAGCATGGAATTAAGATCGTCTATCGACACATTCTCGATCCGCAAGTTTTTTTCGACAATTTCGCCTTGCTTGATGACGTACCGCGGAACTCCTTCGAAAATCTTGCGCAAATTCACGCTTTTGAGCGACAGGAATGCGATCAGCCAAGTCATCAGCGCCCATAAGATGAGCATAACAATTCCTTTGCCGAAAGGAATTGCATTTGTGATGACTACGTTCGCCGACAGCGATCCAATCGAAATCCCGTTAATATAGTTGAAATAACTGAATTGCGCGATCTGTTTTTTGCCCTGTAGGCGTATGACAACCAACAGCACAACAAAAGTGGCGCCAACCCGCATCATCAGCTCCGGATAAGTCATATCCGCACTCCCTTCCTTAGTTAAGTTAGCATCATTATCGCCGAAAGGAAAAAAGTCCAAACCGGTCCTTATCTGCGCAGCGTCGCAATCAGACGGTTGGGATGCAGCAATAGATCCAGGCCGTCCAGAATATCCCGAACGACAATATCCCCATGCATAAGCGCCTCGGAGGAGCAGCCCTCCCTGCCCAGAACCGCAATCGCCAGGTCGGCCGTCTCAAACATCAGACGGTCATTCACTCCGTTGCCGATTGCTACAATCCCGTCTTCCCCAAGCCCTCGGATAAATCTCGCCTTCTCACCGGCCTGGTCCATGTTGCCGATAACCTGAACCTGCAGCGGCAAATGCTCGCATTCCCTGTGAACGCTTCCGTTGGTATCCGCCGTAATCACATGAATCCGCAGTTTCTCGCTCAGCGTCTCCAATCTTTCTGACACTCCGGAAATCAAGACGCCGTCCGACGCAATCGTTCCGTTAAAATCCAACACCAGGTGGCCGAAAGCCAGACGGCCCGCTCCCGGAATATCATAAGTCAGCATGCTCAGCCCGCTCCTTTTGAAATTTGATAGATCCTGTAATGATTTTTGCCATTTCGTTTAGCCTCATACGTGGCAGTATCCGCATATTTGATCAACTGGTCGATATCCTCCCCGTAGTCGGGGAAAAAACTGATTCCGTCACTGGAGGAAATGACGCATTCCTCCCCTTCAAAAAAATAAGAGTTTGGAATTCTTTCAACATGCTCTCTAGCTTGTCGCCTTCAACGAGCGTGACCAGCTTTTGACCCTTCCGGTTTTTCATCAGCATCTCCACATGAACCCATCTTTTGCCTGTGCGAAAATGGTATTGATGCAGCTCTGTTTGCGAGCTTAGCTTCTCATCCCAAAACAAATCGTACAGGGATTGGCCGAGCAAAGGCTCGTCAAAATACCCGAATAGCCGATGAGCCTCCGGGTTCGCTTCCATAATCCGCTTGGAAGGTCCCTTGGCAAACGCCCATGCCAGCAGCAGAATATAAATCAGGTGCTCGAAAACACCCGCGCCAATGGAAATGTAATATAAGTTATTGTATATCGGATATTTCCAAATTCCGATCTTCATGTATACGGTACTGTTCATGAAATTTTTCTACAGCAGCAAAGTCAGCAAGACCGACAGCATTGGAAAATAGCTGAGGCCGATAACCGCCCATTTCGGCCACCGTTTGTCATAGCCGGTAATATTGCAGCCAATGCCCCGAAATTTGCGAACCAAAACGTAACCATCATCGCACTATATGAAATCGCCAGCAAGTTCCTCACATATTCAGTTATGAACAGCATCATCATGCTAAGGGAAATCAATCCGGCTAACCGATGCTCGGTTTTTTCGGATTCTACTGGTCGATATCGACCGCCATATACAAGAGAAACAGGGACGGCTGAAAGGCAGCAGAATTTGCAGCATTTCCGGTATCTTCCTCTCGGCCAATTAATCTCTTTCCCTCATCTTACTCGATAATTATTCGAAATGCTCGAAAATCATCAAATTCCGTTATTTGTGAGATGCTGCCGTTCAAAGCTGAAGCTGGACAAACCGGACGTTCTGCCTTATTCTTGTATGCGGGATGACCGATTCTTTCGATCCACTCTTCGGCTGCAGACGGGGGTTATCATGACAGAGCAAATGGTTTACAACAGCATACATGTCAGTCAGTCCACATTCCGCGGCGGTTTGATCAGCCCGGTGCATCGCTGGTTTCGCCTGACTCCCAGCTTCGGGCCCGAATTGGTGGATATCATGCTGGAGGAAATGGAAACCGCAGCGCATCACCGCGTCATGGACCCGTTCTCCGGGGCGGGCACAACACTTTTGCAAAGCAAATTCCGGGAAATCGAAAGCGTCGGCTTTGAAATTAACCCCTTTTTATATTTTGTATGCCGCACATCGACGAGACTTGACCTCAATCCCGACCGTCTGAGAGCTTCTCTCGCTGCTGTTGAATACGCGTTTGCCGAAAATGTGAACAAGACCTCCTGTTTAGGAGTCGAGGAGCTTGGCATTCCTCTGCCCAAAATCCACAATGTCTATCGTTGGTGGAGACAAGACGTGCTCAAGGAGCTTCTGCTTCTTCGCAATGTCATTCAGACCTCCCCGAAGCAACAAACGCACAGGGACTTCTTCTTGCTGTCGCTTGCCGGCGTGCTGGTTCCAGATTTGACGAATGTCTCTTTGGGCCGTCTGCAGCTCCATTTTATCGACAAAAGCACGCATGATTTGAATGTCTGGAGATCCTTTGCCGGGCACGCGAAGCAGATGATCGATGATCTTGAACGAATTAGCGATACCGTCATCCGGACGCCCGCCGCCGTGTTTCATACCGATTCGACCACCCTGGAGGGTGTCGGTCCGCTGCCCCATCCGGTCGATCGGGTCATTACCTCGCCGCCGTATCCCAACCGCTATAGTTATGTATGGAATACACGACCGTTTTTATATTTTTTCGAAATGTTCCAGGAAAGCAGAGAAGCCGCCGCGCTGGATCTGAAAACCATCGGCGGGACCTGGGGAACGGCTACTTCGGTGCTTTCCAAAGGACGTATCGAGCCTTGGCATCCCATTATCGACAAATGGATTTCTCCGGTTTCGGACGAGATTCGCCGAAAAGATCCTTTAATGGCCAACTATGTCATGAAATATTTCAATCTGCTTGCCCAGCAAATTGTATCCCAAGACCGTCTGCTGTCCTCGTCCGCCCGCTGTGCCTACGTTGTCGGATGCTCCCGGATCAAGGGGGTATACGTTGAAACCGACCGTCTGCTGGCTGAAATCTTCGAAGGGCTCGGGCTCGGATATTCCGTTCGCAAAATTGAACGATTCCGCCGCCGTCACAGCGGCAGCGAGCTGCACGAATCGATCGTTTATGCTTATAAAGCATAAAAACGGCAATCTATCCGCACATTAATGACAGGCGGTTACATGAACAAAGGTTGCTGCCCATTCATGTTTGCCTTCGAAGGAGGTTGCCTCTTTGAAAATCAAAGATTCTAGCTTGCAATCGCAAAATCCGATATCACAGGCGCAAAACTCTGTGGAAAGAGCCCATCATGCCGTTTCTCAGGCTCAGACCCATCCGACCCCGCAAGCCATCGAACAAGCGGAGAACTCGCTGAGAAAAGCGGAGCATACCGTTGCCCAGGCAGGTGACAACGCCAATCAAGCTGCGGTGGATCTGGCCCGAGAACAGCTTGAACAGGAAAAAAGCGAGCTGAAAAACTTGCAGGCGGAACAATGATCCGCCTGCAAGTCAAATTAAAAATCAATATGGTCCGGATCCGGACCAAAACGCCGGTTTTCATTCATGCCGTCCAGCTTCGTTAAGTCTTCCGACGATAATTCAAAGTCAAAAATATCGGCGTTCTCCCGGATTCGTTCGGCCCTGACCGATTTAGGAATCACCACAACCCCATTCTGCAAATCCCAGCGGAGGACGATTTGCGCCGGGGTTTTTCCGTATTTTTCCCCCAGCTCCTTCAACAGCGGATGATCGAGTCTTCCCCGCATTAACGGACTCCAAGCCTCCATTTGGATGTCATGCTGTCGGCAGAACTTGAGCAATTCCTTCTGCGTTAACAGCGGATGCAGCTCCACTTGGTTGACCGTCGGCTTAACCTCGCAAACCGACAAGAGGTCTTTCAGATGATGGATTTGAAAATTGCTGACGCCGATGGCCCGGATATATCCTTCCCGATGCAGCTTTTCCAGCGCACGCCATGTATCTTTATACTTCCCCTGTACCGGCCAATGAACCAGATATAGATCTATGTATTCGAGTCCGAGTTTTTGCCGGCTTTCTTCAAAAGCCAACAATGTCGATTCATACCCCTGTCGGCTGTTCCACACCTTGGTGGTCACGAACAATTCTTCCCGAGAAATTCCGCTGTTCCCGACAGCTTTACCCACACCTGCTTCATTGCCGTAAAGGGCTGCCGTGTCGATGCTGCGATAACCTGCTGCCAACGCTTGTTCTACGGCATGCTCAACTTCCCGGCCCTCTTCCACTTTATAGACGCCCAGTCCCAGCCAAGGCATCTTTACGCCGTTTGATAATTCAGTCTTATCGCTAATTGAATCTACCATAAACTCACTCCTCATTTGTTGAATTTATTTTTGCGGGTCTGGCTTTTCCTTGAATGAAGCCGCCCTTTGCAGCCTCATCTCAAAATTCATCTTCATTTCGCTACTTTAATTATAACACAAAATCAATTGAAAACTTTGACAATTGGACAGACTGCCCAATATGTCCTAAATAGAACTCAAATTAGTCACTGTGCAAGGGATCCAAACAAACACTTTACAGCAGCATTCTTTGGGTATATGATGCAAAATCATAAGGGTATTTTGCTAAGCAAATCATAAAAGCAATGAATTATTGGAGGGCCTACTTCAATGCTAATGGATATTCTCAAAAAAATAATATTCGGCAAACCTTTAAAATCTGATGAAATTGAAACTGAAAAGATGCCCGTATGGAAGGGCCTGCCGATCTTGTCTTCGGATGCTCTTTCCTCCGTAGCCTATGGCACGGAACAAATTTTGCT
The DNA here is from genome assembly GCF_035282765.1 of Ferviditalea candida. Classification (GTDB taxonomy): domain Bacteria; phylum Bacillota; class Bacilli; order Paenibacillales; family KCTC-25726; genus Ferviditalea; species Ferviditalea candida. The sequence continues at coordinate 77,821 of NZ_JAYJLD010000011.1, forward strand.
TGCGCTCTCCGTTGCCGGCACTGTGGCCTTTTCCTATTCCTTACCGATCGCTTTGGCCATTATTGCCTTGATTTTTATTTTGGTGCTGAGCTACCGTCAGGTCATTGACGCTTACCCCAACGGAGGCGGAGCCTATATGGTGGCCAAGGAAAATCTGGGGATGGTTTGGGGACGCTTGACGGGCGTCTCTTTATTAATTGATTATACATTAACCGTCGCAGTATCGGTATCCGCCGGGGTACAGGCAATCACTTCCGCAATTCCGACCGCGGTGCCTTATATTGTGGAAATTGCGCTGCTGCTGGTTTGGTTGATGGTATGGCTAAATTTGCGGGGAACGTCGGAATCGGGCGCCGTATTTTCCATTCCGACCTATTTTTTCATTTTTCTTATCCTTCTTCTGATCGGCAAAGGTTCCTGGGATTTAACTTTCGGAGCCCATCACGGCATCCCTTTGCAATCGACGTTTCCGCCCGCCGTTCCCGCCGGCCTTTCTCTTTTCGTCCTGCTCAGGGCGTTTTCTTCCGGCTGCTCGGCTGTTACGGGGATAGAAGCCATATCCGACGCTGTGCCGCATTTTAAAACACCCTCCCAAGCCAACGCAAAAAAAACCTTACTTATGTTGGGAATTTTGCTTTCTTTTATTTTCGGAGGCATTACTATCCTGGCTGTCGCCTATCACGTTGCCCCCGATCCGAAAGGACATACCTCCGTCTTGTCCATGATTACGGAAATGACGTTTGGCCGTGGCATTCTTTATTATCTGACGCAAATTGCAACCATGCTGATTCTGACCCTCGCCGCCAATACAAGCTTTAACGGTTTCCCGATTCTCGCTTCAATTATGGCGCAGGATAAAAACTTCCCAAGGATGTTTGCCAACCGCGGCGATCGGCTTGCATACAATTATGGAATCATCACTTTGGGGATATTGGCAAGCATTCTGTTGATTGTTTTCAGGGGCAAAACGGATTCGCTGATTCCCCTATACGCAATCGGAGTTTTCTTATCTTTCACTTTAGCCCAAACCGGATTGATGAGAAGATGGCTGAAAAATAAAACTTCCGGCTGGCACCGGCGATTATTCATTAACGGTTTGGGGGCGGTGGTGTCGTTCACCGTATTCGTGATTTTCGGCATCACAAAATTTGATGAGGGTGCTTGGATCGTAATCATCCTCATTCCCATACTGCTGTGGGTAATCACCAAGATCTACAGACATTATGAGGATGTGGCCGATGAGCTGAGAATTAGTCTTGAAGACGAGATGCCGCAGCAGGAAATGCTCATTATTGTGCCGGTAGCGGGCATTCACCGTGTTGTGGCCCATAGCATCTCTTATGCCAAATCCTTGACACCGAATGTCGTAGCCTTTTGCATAGCGTTCAGCGATGAAGAGGAAAAACGGATGGAAGAAAAATGGGACAAATGGAGTCCCGGCATCCGGCTGATTGTCTTCAAATCGCGTTACCGGACCATCGTAAAACCATTGTGCGAATTTATCGAACGCATTCATCTGCATGTACAATATAAACAAAAGATCATGGTGCTGCTTCCCGAGTTTATCACAAATAAATGGTGGCATAATTTCCTGCATAACCAGTACGCCAAAAAAATCCGCAACAAACTGCTTGCCAAATACGATGTCATTGTAGCCACCGTGCCCTATCATTTGCACAAATGACAGTGAAAAAGCTGCCCATAAGCAGATTACCGCTTGTGGACAGCTTTTCGTTGATCTCATATGGTTGAGGATTATCCGCGAATACCCGTGTTCGCCTGGACATAGATCTGTTCAAATTTCTCTTCAGCTTGTTTAGAAGGCGCCCCTCCGATGAGCGAGCCTATATAGGCCGCCAAGAATCCGAGCGGTATGGACACAAGTCCCGGATTTTTCAATGGGAAGATAGGATTCTCCACCATGATGTTCGGACTTATGATAATCAAGCCGATTGCCGAAATCAAACCGGTCAGCATTCCGGCTACAGCGCCGACCGTGTTGAATCTCTTCCAGAAAATCGTCAACACAATGACCGGAAGATTAGCGCTGGCCGCAATCGCAAAAGCCAATGCGACCAGATACGAAACGTTAAACGTTTTCGCACCCAAGGCGAGCAGGATAGCAATAACCGCAATGCCCACGGAAGCCAAACGCGCAACTCTCATTTGTTCTTTTTCCGTTGCATGGCCGCCGCGCAGCACATTGGAATAGAAATCATGGGCAAACGCGCTGGCGGCCGAAATGACAAGACCCGCCACAACCGCAAGAATGGTCGCGAAAGCAACGGCAGAGATGAATGCCAAGAAAATATTCCCACCCAAAAATTCGGCCAACTGGGGCGCTGCCAAGTTGCCGGCCGCATTTGCTTTCTTAATCGCATCGATACCGACAAAATAGGCGGCTCCATAACCGAGGAGCGGGGTCATCAAATAGAACAAGCCGATGATCCAAGTTGCAAACACAATGGATCTGCGTGCGGTAGGCGCATCCGGAACGGACAAGAAGCGAATAAGAATATGCGGCAAGCCGGCAGTTCCCAGAACGAGGGCCATGTTCAGCGAAATTACGTCAAGTCCCGCTGTAACCGTGGTAGGCGCCGGAGGCGTTACGGCTTTGTCGCCGAGCTTGGCGGCCACTTGGTTGAAAAGCTCCACAGGATTAAAGTGGAAATGAGCCAATACCATAATCGACAGGGCAATGGTTCCTCCCATCAGCAATACCGCCTTGACGATTTGAACCCAAGTGGTGGCCAGCATCCCGCCTGCCACGACATATATGGTCATCAGAATGCCGATAACGATGATTGACGTTGAATAATCAATACCCAGGAGCAGCTTGATAATGGCACCGGCACCCACCAGCTGCGCGATCATGTAAAACGTGCTGATCGTCAATGTATTCAACGCGGCAACGGAACGAATCGCTTTCGCGTTGAATCGGGCCGCCAGCATATCCGCCATCGTATATTTTCCCAGGTTGCGCAGCGGCTCCGCCACAATCAACAATACGACCAAATAAGCGACGAGATATCCGATCGAATAAAAGAATCCCGAGAATCCGTTAATTGCAATCGCTCCGGCGATGCCAAGAAAAGAAGCTGCCGACATGTAGTCCCCCGCAATGGCAAGACCGTTTTGCCAGCCTTTGATTTGGCCTCCGGCCACATAAAACTCGCTGGTCGATTTATTTCGCCTGGCCGCCCAATAAGTGATCAACAGGGTGATGAATATAATAACTACAAAAAACGAAAATGCAGTAGTGTTCACTTGGCGCTTTCCCCTTTCCCCTCAACATCATCTTTGACCTTTTTGGCAAGTTGGTCGAACTCTCTCGCTTTTTTCAAATACATATGGCTCAATACCCATGTCATGATGAACTGCGCAAAAGCGTAAATATACGCCCAGTTAATTGCGCCGATCACTTTGCCGTCAAGCGATGACGTAAAAGCGGTCAACACCGGCAAAATAAAATAAAATACCATAAAAAAGATTGTTGAAGGCAAAATGAACGCCTTCTTCTGCTGCATTAAATGGTGGAAAGCGCTGGATTGCCGGATTACACCCCAATCGGCCTTTTTGGAATTCGTTACCATAAAGAATCGACACCCCCTATTGTAATAATCGCGCTTTTTTGAAAGCGCTTTAATACTATAAAAGTATATCAGCTTCATCTCGAATTGTGTTGCAATTTGTTTAAGTTGCAGGTTTTAACGCACGAATAGCCGGTTGAGCCGTCTGTATTGCCGTCTGTACGGCCGCAAACAAAGAAACCATTCCGCAAGTTGAATGCGGAATGGCTTTTTCACTGGATAATTATGCTTTTTGTACAACATCGTATGAGCTTTTTAAGGAAACAATCTGATTGAATACTATTTTGTCTTTGGCGGTCAATTTGGGATCCACGTTAAAGTATCCGTGCCGGAAAAATTGAAATTTGTCCTGCGCCTGCGCATCTTTCATATTCGGTTCCACGAATCCTTGCAGGATTTCGATCGACCTCGGATTGATGTTTTCCAAGAAGCTTTTTTCGTCTTCCGATTCGTCTGTCAGCAGCAGCGGCTCAAACAACCTGAACTCCGCCGCAATCGCGTGCGTCGCTTCCACCCAATGAATCGTACCTTTAACTTTTCTGCCCGTAAAGCCGGTTCCGCTTTTCGTTTCCGGATCATATGTGCAGCGAATCTCAAGGACTTGTCCGCTGTCGTCCTTGACCACATCAACGCATTTGATAAAATACGCATTCTTCAGCCGCACCTCATTGCCGGGAAACAACCGGAAATATTTGCTCGGCGGTTTCTCCATAAAATCATCCTGCTCAATATAGATCACCCTGGAAAACGGGATTTGCCGGCTGCCCATTTCCGGATTTTCCGAATTATTTTCAGCGTCCAGCCACTCCGTCTGTCCTTCCGGATAATTCATAATCACCAATTTCAGCGGATTCAACACCGCCATCGTTCGCGGCGCCTTCATTTTCAAATCTTCCCTGATAAAATGCTCGAGCATCCTGTCATCGACGATACTGTTGCTTTTGGAAACGCCGATTTCCCTGGCAAAATTGCGGATCGCTTCCGGTGTGAAGCCTCTTCTCCGTAGGCCTGATATCGTCGGCATGCGCGGATCGTCCCATCCGTCGACGATTTTCTCATCCACAAGCTGCTTCAGCTTCCGTTTGCTCATCACCGTGTTTGTCATATTCAACCGTGCAAATTCATATTGGCGCGGCTGGGCTTCCATCTCGCATTCCCGGATCGCCCAGTCATACAGCGGTCTGTGGTCTTCAAATTCCAAGGTGCACAAAGAATGGGTAACGCCTTCGATGGCGTCGCTCAAAGGATGGGCGAAATCATACATCGGATAAATACACCACTTGTCGCCGGTTCGGTGATGCGCAGTATGCGAAATTCGGTACAATACCGGATCCCGCATGTTGATATTCGGGGAGGCCATGTCGATTTTGGCCCTCAGCACCTTTTCCCCGTCCTTGAATTCCCCTTGCCGCATGCGTTGGAACAGATCCAAATTTTCCTCCGCACTGCGGTTGCGATAAGGACTCTCTTGGCCCGGCTCGGTCAGCGTTCCGCGTGTCGCGCGGATTTGATCCTGAGTCAAGTCGCACACATACGCCTTGCCCTTGCGGATCAGCAGAACAGCCCGATCATACAGTTCGTCGAAATAATCCGAGGCAAAATGCATGCCGTCCCATTGAAAGCCGAGCCACGTCACATCTTCTTTGATCGCTTCCACATATTCCGTATCTTCTTTCATAGGATTTGTATCGTCAAAGCGGAGATTCGTCCTTCCGTTGAATTCGTCGGCCAGCTCAAAGTTGAGGCAGATCGATTTGGCGTGTCCGATGTGCAGGTAACCGTTCGGTTCAGGCGGAAAGCGGGTCACAATCCGATCCGTCCTGCCCTCGTTCAAGTCCTCGATGACAATGGTTCTGATAAAATTTGAAGATGCCTGTTTTGTCTCTTTTGTCTCCACTCATATCCACCCTTTCGTGCAAAAAGTCACTTAATCAATAATAATATAATAAATGTGCGGAAATTTCATTATTCTCTGCTGCAAAATGAATAAGGAGAACGGATTCGTTCTCCTTAACCGCTTGTTCCCTATGATTTCCATCCATAAGGCGGAATATGTCACTCAGCAAACCGGAAAAAAGATTTCCATCGTTGTCCCCACGCCGATTTCGCTGGAAATATTCAGTGTTCCATGATGATTTTCAATAATTCTTCGGCTGACCATCAAGCCCAGCCCCGTACCTTTTTCCTTGGTAGTGAAAAAAGGCTGGCCCAGCATGGCAAGCTGCTCCTGCGGTATGCCGCAGCCCTCGTCAATGAAGCGAATGACGGCGTATGCGCCTTGCTTCCGCACTTGTATCCGCAGATTTCCGCCTCCGGGCATGGCTTCTATCGCATTTTTGATAAAATTGATAAAAACCTGCTTCAGCTGGTTCCGGTCGCAATGAACCTGGATTGAACCGGTTTCAAAATCGGTCAGCAGAATGATATTATTCATTATCGTTTGCGCGCCGAGCAGCGCAATCACTTCCTGCAGGATCCCGATCAGATTTTTATGTACGAATTGGCTCTGCTGCGGCTTCGACAGCATCAGCAATTCGTTGGTGATTAATTCAATCCGCTTTAATTCCTCAAGCATGATCCCCAAATATTGCTCATTATAACTTTTTTCTTTTTCCATTAACTGCACGAAGCCTTTCAGCGCGGTCAGCGGATTTCTGATTTCATGGGCCACTCCCGCAGCCAATTGACCGGCGACAAGAAGCTTTTCCTCCTGCAGCAGCAGTTCTTCCGATTTCTTTTTCTCAGTGATATCGCGCAAGGTGACCGACCAACCGGTGACCTCTCCTTTTTCGTCAAGAATCGGGGAGCTCGACAACAAAACATTCATCCTTCCGCCGTCTTTTCTTAGACGGACGGTTTCCTTTCCGATGATTTTATTGCCGGCTCTCATCTCGCGTGCCAGCTCTTCAAATTCGCCCTTCTTTTCGTCCGGGATAAGGTGCAGGTCAAAAACATTCATCCCGACGAACTCGTTCGCTTTCCATCCGAACGTGTTCACGAAGGATTCGTTTACGCGCAATACCTTGCCGTCCTCTCTGACCATAAGAATCGGATCCACGTTGTTCTCAATAAAGGATTCAAGCTGCTGCTTGACCGATCTCTGCTGCTCTTCCAGCTGCTTGCGTGCGGTAATGTCCCGGCCAATGCAAAAAACGCCGGCTACCTCATGGTTCAGGATGATCGGCACATTGGTCATTTGGATATGAAGCGGAAGCCCGCTTTTATGGATAATCGTCATGTCGTATCTCTGCGGTATTCCCCGCAGCGCCAGCTGGATATGATTGCGCGTCTTCTCCAGATCTTGGGGCAGGATCAAGAAGGATAATTTTTTTTGACAGAATTCCTCCAAAGTATAACCCGTCAGCTCTGAAACAGCAGGATTCAACTCCCTGCACCGTCCGTCCCGATCGAGGATTAAAACCCCGTCCGGATGGTTCTCTATGGCGGACTGATAGCTTCGCAATCTGCCATCATGCGAGTTTATCATATTCAAATGTTGATTCAGCATGAAGCAGCCCCTTCCCCGCCATGTCATCGAACCCCGGGTATATGCATTCGTCAGCGTTGAGGACATACAGTTATCAATACGCTTATTATATATTTAAAACCTTAAATTTACATGAAATTACTCAGATAATTTTAATTTCTCTGCGGCCTTCCTGAACATTTACTAGATTATCAATATGGTATACAATATACTATTATCATGCAAGCGGAAATATTTTTATTTCCTCTTATATTTTGAAGTCAAAGGAGTAGGTAAACGTGCTGAACATTGGTATAATAGGTTACGGCTCCATCGGAAGGGACCTGGTTGACTATATCCGTGAAGGTAAAGCCGGCAGTGTTAAGGTGGCGGCTATCCTTGTCAGAGATAAAAATAAAGTGGATACCCCGCTCGACTCGGAATTGTTTGTCGATAAAGCCGAGGATTTTTTCGGCAAAAGCCTCGATATCATTATAGAAGGAGCCAGCCATGAAGCGGTCAAGTTGTATGCCGAACGCGCTCTGTCGGGCGGAAGCGATTTTATGGTGGCGAGTGTCGGCGCTTTTGCCGACTCGGCTTTGTATGATCGGGTGCTGAAGGCGGCGGAACAAGCCGGCCGCAGACTGATTATCCCCTCCTGTGCGATCGGCGGCTTGGACAGGATTGCTGCCGGCACACTCGGTCCCATGGAACATATTACGCTGATCAGCCGCAAGCCCCCGAAAGCTTGGTATGGAACGATCGTGGAAGAACAAGTCGACATTGAAAGAATCACCGAGCCGGTATGTGTATTTGAAGGCTCGGCCAGAGAGTCGGCCCGGCTGTTTCCGCAAAGCGTGAACGTGTCTGCAGCTTTGAGCTTGGCCGGGGTTGGCTTTGAGCAGACGAAAGTCAAAGTTTATGTAGATCCGGGGATCGACCAAAACACGCATGAAATCAATGCTTCCGGCAAATTCGGAGAAATCCGGCTGAACATTTTCAACACCCCTTCCCACAACCCGAAGACGGGATGGATCGTGGCCATGAGCATGGCCAAGGTGCTGAAAAACTTATCCACCCCGCTGATGATCGGACTCTAGTCCGGATTCGAATTCCTTCAAAGAACGGCAGGTAACCTTAATGGGTGTTGGTTTGGCATTTATCAGCGCGCTGGCGTTTTCCTCCAATTATATTTTCATACAAAACGGGATGAAGCGGTCAAAAAAAGACAACGGCGAATTCCTCTCGCTCTTTACCATGGTCATCCTGATTGCCGTCCTTGAATTGCTGCGGATTGCCATCTATGGCGGTCCGCGGATGCCGCTTGCGTTGGAAAACTTTGTTTATTTTGCGCTCGCCGGCATTTTTACCGCCTTCGTTGGTCGAATTTTGCTGTTTGCGGGCATCCGCCGCATCGGTTCGTCCCGAGTGGCGGCCCTTAAAAACACCGCTCCGGTATTCACCGTAATCATTGCCGTACTGCTGTTGGGCGAGCGGATTTCTTTTTGGGGCGGAGTGGGAATGGCCGTAATTTTCGCGGCCTTATTCCTGCAGGCGCTCCACGATTTTCACCAATCCAAGCTGCCGCGCGCGGATGAGACCAAGCCAACCAGCCCGCAGGATTCCGGACAGAAAGCTCCGCAGAGCAAATTAAGGAGCGGACTTTTGCTTTCCTTTTCGGCTGCATTATTTATCGGTTTGGGCCAAATCTCGCGCAAGCAGGGCATGGTCGATTTTGACGATCCCATTCTCGGCTCGTTGATCGGCTCATCGGTTGCCCTGCTGCTGTTTCTGCTGATGAAGTCCGTGAACGGAAGCCTGAAAGAAACGATCCTCAGCAATCTCCGGCACTTCAATACTCATTTTGTGGTCGCGGGAATGCTTACGGGAATCGCTCAAATCAGCTTTTTTGCCGCATTGCTGTATACGAACGTCTCCTATGCCAGTGTCGTTGCCGCGATGGAGCCGATCATCACCGTGTTCTTGGTAAAGCTCTTTTTGCGACGCGAGGAAAAGGTCACCCTCCGAATGGGCGCGACAGCGGTCACGATCTTTCTGGGCACCTTCATTATCATTTTCGGAAAATGAGCATTGATTCTCCATCCGCCTGTTATTCGGGTCAATGCACCTGAGCGTTAAAGGTCATGATCCAGACGGAGCCCCCGACAATGGCAACGATAAATACGAGTCCGAAAACCAATGCCATCACATTGTACCGGGGTTTTTCCGTTTCCCGGATATGCATGAAAAAAAACAGTTGCACCAAAAATTGCAGAACCGCCATCGCCACGATCACAATGATCAACGCTGAAGTGCCCAGCAGGTGATTCAAGACCAGGACCAAGGGAATGACGGTCAACACAATCGACAAAATAAATCCGGTCACATATTCCCTCATCGTTCCATACGTTTCTTTCTGCGTCATCCTCACATCACTCCCATCAGATACACCACGGTAAACAGAAAGATCCAGACCGCATCAAGAAAATGCCAGTACAGCCCAATGATCGTCATTTTGCGGCGAGTCACCGCATTCATTCCATGCCTTCGCAATTGGATCATCAAGGCGGTCATCCACACCAACCCGATCGATACGTGCAGACCATGCGTGCCCACCAGCGTAAAAAAGGAAGAGAGAAACGCGCTTCGTGAGATTGTCGCACCTTCCATGGCCATTTTCGTAAATTCACTCACTTCCAGGCCCACAAACGCCAGCCCCAACAGCGCGGTCACGATCAACCAACCGATCACACGCTTGATGTTCCCTTGATTCATCGCGAGTGTGGCGATTCCGCTGGTGAAGCTGCTGGTCAGCAAAATGAATGTCTCGGCAACAAAGCCCGGGATTTCGAACAATTCTTTTCCGGTCGGGCCTCCATCCGTATGTGAGCGCAGAACGACGAAAACTCCAAATAACGTCCCGAATAACAGACAATCGGTCACCAGAAAAATCCAAAAGCCGAATACCTTTAAGGCCTCATGGTCAAGATGGCCGATCTGTTCGTGTGAAGCTTCCGCATGCTGCATTATCCAATCCTCCCCATAGACGCTTCGACGCGTTGAATTTCTTCCACCGGAATCTCATACTCCATCTTGTATTGAAAGGAACGGGCCAGCAAGCTCATGCCGACTCCGGCCAGTCCGGCGATCCCCAACGCTATCCAGTGAAACGTAAAGCCAAAGCCTGCAATAAACCAGAAAACCGCCATGACAAACGGGATTCCGGAGTTCTTCGGCATGTGAATCGGCTCGTATTTTACCGCTGTGTTCCCCCGGCCTTCTTCCGGCATTTGTTGTTTTTCCATCCACCACGCGTCCCGGTCCTTCACTTGAGGAATCTGGGCAAAATTGTAATACGGTGCCGGAGACGGCATCGACCATTCCAGAGTACGGCCGTTCCACGGATCGCCAGTGAGGTCGCGCCGGCCATGCCGAATGCTGTATAGGATTTGCCAGACTTGAAAAACAAACCCCGCGCCCATCAGAAAGGCTCCGACGGTAGACACGAAGTTAAGCGGCGCCCAGCCCAGATCCCATCCATAAGTATAGACACGCCGCGTCATTCCCATAAAGCCCAACGCATACTGCGGCATGAAGCAAACATAGAACCCGATATTCCACAGCCAGAACGCCCATTTGCCCAAACGCTCATCCAATTGAAAGCCGAACATCTTGGGCCACCAATAATACAATCCGGCAAAATAGCCGAATACCACGCCGCCGATCAAAACTTGATGGAAATGCGCAATCAGGAAATAGCTGTTGTGATACTGATAATCCGCCGGCGCAACGGCCAGCATGACCCCTGTCGCCCCTCCTACGACAAAAGCGGGAATAAACGAAATGGTCCACAGCATCGGCGACGCCATTGTAATACGCCCGCGATAAAGCGTAAACAGCCAGTTAAATACCTTGACGCCGGTGGGAATGGCAATGGCCATCGTGGTCACGGCAAAGAAAGCATTTACATCCGCTCCCGCGCCCATCGTAAAAAAGTGATGCACCCAGGTGAAAAACGACAGCACGCTGATGATTAACATGGAGAAGACCATGGACTTATAGCCGAATATTCTTTTTTTGGCGAATGTGCTCACCACTTCAGAGAACACACCGAAGGCAGGAAGAACGACGATATACACCTCAGGATGCCCCCACATCCAGATCAGGTTGACATACATCATCGGATTGGCGCCGCCGGTCATGCCGAAAAAATGGGCGCCTGCAAAACGGTCGATAAACAGCAGCGCCAGCGTGATCGTTAAGACCGGAAATGCAAAGATAATCACGATTGAGCTCGACAGAACCGACCAGGCAAATAAGGGCATGCGCATCAGCTTCATGCCCGGCGCCCGCATTTTCAGAATGGTCGCAACAAAGTTGATCCCGGTAGCCAAGCTTCCGATTCCCGAAATTTGAATTCCCCAGATATAGAAATTCTCCCCCGGCCCCGGGCTGAACGCCGTCTCCGATAAGGGCGGATAGGCGAGCCATCCGGCATCCGGCGATCCGCCGATCACAAAAGACAGGTTGAATAGCATCGCTCCGAAAAAAAACAGCCAGAAGCTTACCGCATTCAGAAACGGATAGGCGACATCCCTTGCGCCGATCTGCAGCGGCACCACGATGTTGAATAATGCGAACATCAGCGGCATCGCCATAAACAGAATCATGATCGTCCCATGCGTCGTAAAAATTTCATCATAGTGCTGCGCCCGCAGGAACTGCAGGTTGGGCAGCGCCAATTGTGTCCGCATCAGCAGCGCGTCAACTCCTCCGCGGAACAGCATCAGCATTGCGGCAATCATATACATAATCCCGATCTTTTTATGATCCACGCTCGTGATCCATTCCCTCCACAGCCAGCCCCACTTATGACAGCGGGTCAGGAAGAAAAGGATGCTCAAAACGCTCAATATAATGGCTGCATCCGCACTGTAGATCAACGGATCTCCGGTGACAAAAAAATGGGATGCGGTTAAATTTCCATTTCCCATATGATTTCTCTCCTTATCTTCGCCAAGAGGAAGGATGGTTCCGGTTCTTGTTTACAACGTCATTAAAAAGTCCTGGAGGATAAGCGGAATACGACATATGATCGGCAACTCCCGGCTTCTTTAATTGCTGATAGCCTGCTTGGGTAAGCGGGGGCGATGTTTTCTTGATCTGATCAACCCAGGCGTTGAAGCTGGATTGCGGTCTTGCAAGCACTTGAAACCGCATATGCGCAAATCCTCTGCCGGTAAAATTGGCGCCAGAACCGGCATAATCCCCGGTTTTGTCGGCCTGAAGCCACAGCCGCATGGCCATGCCCGGCATCGAATACTCTTGGCCGCCCAACTGGGGAACCCAAAACGAATTCATGGGCGCGTCTGAAGTGAGCACAAACTGGACAGGCATGCCTTCCGGAATTTCACAGTAATTCACGGTGGCAATTTGCTGATCCGGATACTGAAACAGCCATTTCCAATCCAGCGAGATCACCTGAATCGTGAGCGGCTTGACATCTTTGACCGGCGGCTTCACCAGCAGGAAGGTCGTATTCACGGTGTACCAACCCAATACGCCGACAATCAAAATCGGAATCCCCCACCACACCGTCTCCAGAAGCTTGCTGTCTGCCCATTCGGGAGTGTAAGGCGCATTATTTCCAAGGTGGGCGCGATAGCGGTAAACGATGTAAACCAAAATCAGCAGGACGGGAACGACAATCACGGCAATCAGGATAGCCGAGAACACAATGAGTTGATATTCGCTTTTTCCAACGGGTCCTTGCGGGTCCAACACCGGAAACTGGCTTCTGCAGCCTGCCAGGAAGAAAACGAATAAACCGGCGACGAGAAACGGTTTTGAACGCATAAAAAATTTCCGAAGCTTCATTTCACCCTCCCCATCTCTCAAAAAAATTCCCGCGGTTTTTTATTTGATGCCGCAGACAATCGTTTCGAGTCATCCTTTTTGCGATTTTCACAAAACCGGCACCATCCTGTAAAAGAAATTTCAAACAAATTTGCTGATTTGTTAACAAAATTGGAACGTGAACAATCTGCATCTTGAGAATTGTTTCATTTCAGTTCAAAATAGAAAGAGACCTTGTTCACAAAAACCATACTGGAGGAGTTCAACATGCGGCCCATCGATTTGGAAGCACTTCAGCACGCACTGGATCAGTACGCCGAGCAGGACGTATACCTTCATCTGGAAACGACAAACGGCGCATACGCCTCCCACTTGGATGCTACTAAAATTACCGCCGGCGCTTACATCCGCAACGGATTGATCCGCTACACCCGCGGCTCGGTCAAAGGGCAGGGCCCTTATCGCATCGGCTTGAAGCTGCCGCTCGGCTGGGTATATGCAGAGGGCTTGACCCATTGGGAAACTGACTCCGAAGGGCGATTGCTTACCGCTGGCCATGACGGAGACGGAAAGCTTGCCGTCGCATTGGAATTGAGCAGAACCCCGTTCCCTACCTGAAGCAGCAGTTATCGGCTATTCCGTTCAAGAACAATCGACAAGGAGGTAGCAAGATGATTCGTAAAGAACGGCATGTTTTGATCGTCCTGCCCCACCCGGATGATGAAGCGTTCGGGTTTTCCGGGACCGCCGCACACCACATCCAGAACGGCACTCCCGTAACTTATGTATGCTTGACCCTGGGACAGATGGGGCGAATGATGGGCAACCCCCTGTTTGCCAATCGCGAGACCCTGCCGCTCATTCGCGAGCGGGAATTGGAGGCCTCTTGCCGCTCTATCGGAATTACCGATTTGCGCAAGTTCGGTCTGCGCGACAAAACCGTGGAATTCGAAGATCCGGAGGCGCTGGCCGATCGCATACTTGATGTGGTTAGAGAAACCGATCCTTCGCTGATCATGACGTTTCACCCCGAGCTAAGCGTCCATCCGGATCATAACGCTACCGGAGCTGCAGTGATTCGCGCCGTCGCTCGCCTGCCCGAGCCGGAAAGACCGGATATTTACTGCCTCGGCTTTGCCAACCAAGTGGAGCAAGTATTGGGCCCGCCGGACATTGTGCATGACGTCAGCGCGTTTGCCAAACAAAAGATCGGATCGCTTTTTGCCCATCAATCGCAAATTCAATTTATTCACAATCGATTTGAAGGAAAGGATCCCGCCGAGGATCCGGAGCAGCTTAAAAAGATCAGCACAGAGCGTTTCTGGACTTATCGCTGGGAGTGGAATTCACCTTCCTGATTCCTCCCACAAAACCTGACGATCTATCGGATGCCAAAAAACGAGCATGAGAAAACCTCTATCGAGGCCTTTTCGGTGATGAGCGACCGCGTATAGCGGAAGGTTTTATCGCCAATCAGAAAGCTGCAGCAAGACCGCGTTTATATGTCGTTTTTCATGCCAATAAGAATTTGCTTTTGAAAAGCTCCGAAACTTATAAATGTGGTTACAAAGAGCCGCTCCGTTGCCGGTGCGGCTTTTGATGTGCTTTCGAGAAAAATAAGCTTCTCCAAAACAATTATAAATTCAGCTTATAAGTGAAATAAGCAGCGTGAATTTCCCATGTTCCCCCTGTTATGCTAGATTTAATTGAGAGCAAAATTTTGCGCTCGATTTTTTCGCGACAAAAAATCTGAATTTTTGCACATCATCTATTCTACTTGAAAGCGAGGGACGACAAGAGATGATCAAGGAGTTGAATATCATTGACAGCGGCCTTGGCAGTACGGCGGTCAAATGGGGCAAGGTCATCGACAATAACAGGTGCATCGGTTGCCACGCGTGTTCCACGGCATGCAAATCGGAACATGAAGTGCCGCTAAGCGTCAACCGAACGTATGTAAAGCAGGTGGAGGTCGGGATTTACCCCGAAGTCAGCCGCCATTTCCAGGTTACGCGGTGCAATCAGTGCGAAGATGCGCCGTGTGTTCCCGTATGCCCGGTTACGGCCATGTACAAACGCCCTGACGGGATCGTGGATTTTGACAGGGATATCTGCATCGGATGCAAAGCCTGTATCGCGGCATGCCCTTATGACGCCATCCATATCAGCCCGGAAAGCCACAGCGCCGAGAAATGCAATTTCTGCGCGCACCGCATCGACCAGGGCTTGGAGCCGGCATGCGTGGTGGTTTGTCCGGAGGAAGCGATCATTGTCGGAAACCTGTACGAACCGGAAAGCCTGGTCTCGCAAATCATCGCCAGACAGAAAGTCGATGTGCGCAAACCGGAGAAAGGCACCTCCCCGAAAGTCTTCTATGTAAACGCTAACGAATCCACATTATCTCCTACCGCCGCGAATTATACCGGCATGCATATGTATTCGCAGCAAAATGAGGGCTATCCCGTGGAAAGCATCAATTCTTCTCTGCGCAGCGTTGCCGCCGCGGTGGTCGCTTACGATGTTCCCCACAAGGCTCCATGGGGCTGGATGGTCTCGATGTACACATGGACCAAATCGATCGCGGCCGGCGTGTTCATGCTTTATGCGTTTCTCGGCCTGCTCGGTCAACCTATGGATGCCGCCTGGACGACAATGACCGCTGTTGTCGGAGGAGTTTTCCTAGCCTTGACGGGAGTTCTGTTAATCGCCGATTTGAAGCATCCGTCCCGGTTCTATACGATCTTCACCCGGCCCCAATGGAAATCGTGGCTGGTGCGCGGCGCATTCATTATTTTGGGTTATTCCATCGTCCTGCTGCTGCAGTTTATCGCCGGTATTGCCGGAAGTGCGGTGCTTGCCGAAGCCCTCTGGTGGCCAGGACTGATCCTTGGAACCCTTACGGCGATTTATACCGCATTTTTATTCTCGCAATCCAAAGGCCGCGATCTGTGGCAGAATCCGACGCTTCCGCTCCACCTTTTTGTTCAGGCGGTCTTGTCCGGTGCAGCCGCATTCGCCCTTCTCGCAATGTTTATGCCGCTTCCCGACGCTTCCCTTAATCTTGTTCGCGTCATCCTGCTCGCATCCGTCGCCCTTCATCTGGCCTTGATTCTCAGCGAAGCGGTCATTCCGCATATGACGGCGGACGCTTCCAGAGCAGCGCATCAAATGATCAAGGGCCGTTTCCGCAATTTTTACTGGACAGGAGTGGTCGCCGGCGGAATCGTGCCGTTCCTGCTCGCCTGGGCTTCCGGATCGGGAATGGTCGAGCTGGCCTCTCTGCTTGGTTTGATCGGTTTGTTGGCCTATGAGCATGCCTATGTGCAAGCAGGGCAATCGGTTCCTTTAAGCTGAATTTACATCAAAGTCATGGAGGGAAGAGCATGAGTACGACTGAAAAGAAAATTTTTGAACGATTTGGAAAGCTGAGTTCATTCCCGCCCCCTGACCGTTGGGACGACTGGGAAGAGCTGGACGCGAAGGCTTGGCCCCGGCAAGTGAAGAAAAATTATCGATTGATCCCCACAGTCTGCTTTAACTGTGAAGCCGCCTGCGGCTTACTCGCTTATATCGATAAAGATACGGGCAATATCCGGAAGCTGGAGGGTCACCCGCTGCATCCCGCGAGCCGCGGACGAAATTGTGCGAAGGGTCCCGCCACTATCGGTCAGGTAACCAACCCTGACCGCGTCCTTTATCCGATGCGCCGCAAAGGCGAGCGCGGCGGCGGCCAGTGGGAGCGTGTCAGCTGGAATGAAGTGCTCGATGATCTCGGCGGCAGAATTCGCAAGGCGATTCAGGAGAACCGCAAAGATGAAGTGGTGTATCACGTCGGCCGTCCAGGAGAAGACATGTTTACCGAGAGGGTGCTTTCCGCTTGGGGCGTGGATGGTCATAATTCGCACACCAACGTCTGCTCCTCCGGAGCGCGCACAGGTTATATGTTCTGGATGGGCATGGATCGTCCGGCTCCGGATTATACTGATGCCCGCTTCATCCTGATGTTGAGCGCCCATCTGGAATCCGGGCACTACTTTAACCCGAATGCCCAGCGGATCATTGAAGCCAAGCAGAAAGGAACAAAAATTTGCGTCATCGACACCCGTCTTTCCAATACGGCCTCCCGCGCGGACTATTGGATGTCCCCTTGGCCTGGAACGGAAACCGCGCTCCTGTTGGCTATTGCCAACTATTTGATCCAGAATGATCTATTCAACGCCGAGTATGTGCGCAAATGGGTCAATTGGGATGAGCTGCTTGCCGACCGTGCCTACTTGGATTTTCTTCACGAAACAGGGTATCTGGACCGCATGCCGAGCGGGTCTTCGTTTAAAGACTTTGTGCAATTTTTAAAAGACGTCTACAGGTCGTATACTTTTGAATGGGCGGAAGCGGAAACCGGCGTCAAAGCGCAAATGTTGGAGGATGTGGCGAAGGAGGTTGCCCGGGCTGGCAGCGCCTTCTCATCGAACATTTGGAGAAATGCGGCTGCGGGACACCGCGGCGGATGGATGATCGCGCGCGCGCTGTTTTTCATCAACGTGCTGATGGGCGCGGTCGGAAAGCCGGGCAGCATGCTTCCCAACTCGTGGGTCAAGTTCGTTCCCGGACCGTTCAATGAACCGCACCAGAACGTACGTTATTGGAATGAAAACCACTTCCCGAAGGAGTTTCCGCTGGCGAATTTCGAAATGGGCTTCTGTCTGCCGGATATTCTGCAGGACAACGGAAAGAGACTTGAGGTCTACTTTACTAGGGTATTGAATCCGGTCTGGACATTCCCGAACGGCTTTGCTTGGATTGATATGCTGTCGGATGAAAGCAAGGTGGGCATTCATGCCGCTTTGACCCCGACTTGGTCGGAAACGGCGCAATATGCCGATTACGTCCTGCCCATGGGCTTGGCAACCGAGCGTCATGATCTGCACAGCTATGAGACTCACGCGGCTCAATGGATCGGCTTCAGACAACCGGTGTTGCGCGTGGCAAAGGAACAGGCCGGAGAGAAGATCGAATTTACTTATCAGGCGAACCCCGGCGAAGTCTGGGAGGAGAATGAATTTTGGATTGAATTGTCGTGGCGCATCGATCCTGACGGCTCGATGGGAATTCGCAAGTATTTCGAATCGCCCTACCGCCCAGGAAGCAAAATCACGATCGAGGAATATTACCGCTGGATCTTTGAAAATTCCGTGCCCGGACTGCCTGAAGCGGCTGCGAAGGAAGGACTTTCGCCCATGGAATACATGCGGCGTTACGGAACTTTCCAAATCACAACCGACGTATTCAGCCTCAATGAAAAGCCGGTGCCCGAGGAAGTGCTCAAGGAAGCGACGATTGTTGCGCCTGCTGATCACAACCACCTGATTGCCAACGAAAATAAAGAAGTCGCGGCTGCAGAGGAAGCCGGTGTCTCAAGAAAACCGGGCGTATGGGCTCAGAAGCCGCCGAAAAAAATCAATTTCCGACCGTATCCGGGACCGTTTAAAAACGAACAAGGAGACGTTCGGGTCGGCATTGTCGTCGACGGAAAGCCGGTAGAAGGCTTCCCTACTCCGTCAGGCAAGCTGGAGTTTTTCTCGACGACGCTCAAGGATTGGAATTGGAAGGAATACGCGATTCCGATCTACCCGCGCAACCAGGAAGAACGCAAAAAAATGCCGCATGTCATCAGCCATGTTCATCCGGAATCGATCGACCGGAACAATTCAGAGTTCATTCTGCTTCCGACCTTCCGGCTGCCTACGCTGATCCATACCCGAACCAACGGAGCAAAATGGCTGTATGAGATTTCGCATGCGAACCCGATTTGGCTGAGTCCCGTAGACGCCAAAAAGCTAGGGGTAACGACCGGCGATCTCGTAAAATTGAGCACTGAAGTCGGCTATTTTGTCGATAAGGTTTGGGTAACCGAGGGCATTCGTCCCGGCGTCATCGCTTGTTCCCATCATTTGGGCAGATGGCGCCTGCACGAAGACCAGGGCAGCGACCGCTGGAACTCCTCGGTTGTCCGCTTGCAAAAGGATGGAACAAAGTGGCGGATGAAGCAGGTACACGGTCCGACCCCATTCAAGAGCGACGATCCCGATTCCGAGCGAATCTGGTGGACCGAAGGCGGCGTGCATCAAAATCTGATTTTCCCGGCACACCCCGATCCGATCAGCGGCATGATGTGCTGGCACCAGAAGGTGAGAGCCCTGAAAGCAAGCGCGGACGATCAATATGGCGACGTTCAAGTGGATACGCAAAAAGCGCACGAGGTATACCATGATTGGCTGAAGCTGACCCGCCCCGCTCCGGGACCCGGAGGAATGCGGCGCCCATACTGGATGATGCGGCCGCTCAAACCGCATCCCGATTATTACAAAATGCCAACCGAATAAGGAGGCCTCCCCTATGGAATTTCAAGTATACCCCGTTGCGCTGGGAAGGGACCAATCGGAAGCGGAGCTGCACATCTGGGATCCTGTTTGCGGCTTGAGTCAATCCTTTGAAGGAACTGCACTGATCCAATGCGACTCCCACTGGGGGGCCGGAATGATCGAGGATGAGGCCGCATTGATTCTGTATCTCTTTGAAGGGGAACAGGCCATTGAAGTATATTTTACGGAAAATGTGTCCGTTGGTCCGAATCGCGAGATGAATTCATGGGATGTGCTGCTATCGATGCAGCCGGAATCGCTGGTTTTAGTCTACGGAGAATCCCCCTCCGACCGAAGCGCTTGGCTGAAGGTAGACAGCAAGGAACCCGGCGGCTTGATGCTTGGCTTGGAAAGATTTGTTGAGCGGGTTCTGAGCATGGATACCGCCTCTGTGAGGGATCCTGTGCTGCAAAAGCTGACCGATTATTTCAAACAGTTCGTAACGACCAGCTGCTCGTAAGCCAGCTGCGGAAATTCACATCATCAACAAGGGACTATCCCAAAAGTCGAATGACTCTGGGATAGTCCTTTTTTTACCGTATTGTAAACCCTTTCAATTGAAGCCGATAAAATTTTAAAATTAGATGAACAAATTAATATTGCTTTCATCAGCAGCACCCAAAAACGTGGCAACGCCGGCATATTCAAGACCGTCGATCAATTCCTCCTTGGAAATTCCCATCACATCCATCGACATCGTGCAGGCAACCATTTTGATCTCAAGCTCCTTTGCCGTTTCCATTAATTCCGGCAAGCTGATGATATTTTTTTTGCGCATTTCACCCTTCATCATTTTGGCGCCCATTCCGCCGAAATTCATTTTGGAAAGTCCCAATTTCTCCGGCCCTCTCGGCATCATCTTTCCGAACATGGATTCAACAAAGCTTTTCTTGGCTGGGACATATTGATCCTTGCGCAAGATGTTCAGCCCCCAAAATGTAAAAAACATCGTGACTTCTTTCCCCATTGAGGCAGCGCCGGTTGCAATTATGAAGCTGGCCATCGCTTTGTCCAAATCCCCGCTAAATACGATCATTGTAGCTTTTTCCGACATTTTGCACTCCTCCAACTCATAAATTTTGCTCACTCGGATTAAATCCTTAACATTGCGGGCTCTTGTCCTTTGACTGGCCCTATATTGTTGTTCACCCCGATGGGGTGCGCACAATCTTTACCAAAAGCAAGTTGAAAAAGTCCCGCAGTAAGAAGAAAAATATTTCGAAGGAGCCGTCGGTCGGTGATATATGGCGGGAATTTGCAATGAAGGGTGGTTAAAGCACGGCATTTTTTCAAAACATTTTTTTAACCTTGTCATCATAATTATATCCCTAAATATCAGAATTTTCTATATAATAAAACGGAAAGATATGCTCTTTTTTAGAGCATATCTTTCGCCAACTCTGCTATTTTGGTGGCTGATCAAACGTATGCGCTTTTTTCCAATGCATCCCTCCATCGGATGTCGTATACATGACGGAAGGCTCGCTGTTATCCGTGCAGATCCACCAGCCGTGCTCGGCATCGGCAATGGCCAGCAGCGCCCCGCCGTATCCCATGTATTGAGCTTTGCCGTTGTTCCAGGTTTTACCGCCGTCCGTAGTCCATCCGACCGTGTTGGGATAGTCGCAAGCCGGACAAAAGCCGCCCATGAAAGCGACCTGAGGACTAACCACATATAAGGGACCCGGTTTGGAGCCGGCATTTCGCGGTCCGCTGGAATCATTCATCGGATAACCCGGTGCGGGTCCGGCTCCGGCCGTAGAATTCGCAATTACCGTCAGCCAATTCTTTCCGCCGTCGCTCGTGTGAAACAGCGAGTATGAGGTTTGCGACATCCCGGAATCGCCTATGCACTCTATCCAAGCATCATCGGCTCCTGCGGACCGGATAACAACTCCATTGAGCCGCGAAGCAGTGCTGCGGGACATGACGGTCTTCCAGGTCTGCCCCCCATCGACAGTCCGTTTGAACACGATTCTGCTGTTTTCTTGCGCCGCTGCCCAGCCGTGATTCTTGTCATGAAAATAAGCATCGCCAACTATAGCATTTGGTACCGGGAGCTTCTCCCAAGTACGCCCGCCATCCGTCGTATGCGCATTCGCTGCAAAAGCCTCTTGTTTGGATACGAAATGAAGAAATCCGCCATTCGGCATCCTGCCGACAGGCGACCAATGCGCCCCGCCGTCCGTTGTATGCAGCAAACAGCGTCCGTTTGAGTCGCCGGGATCGTGGCTGAATACCACCCAGGCTTGCTGACCGTTAAGAGCAAATATCTGCTCGACCGTTTGCTCGCCCACGTACTGTATCTTCCACTGCTTACCCGCATCATCCGTACGGGCGATCCAGCCACTGCCGCCAACCCAGCCGGATGCAGGATCGATCAGCCGCACTGCCGTCACTTTCCCCATAGTCGCGCCATCCTGTTTGCCCTGTGATTGGCCTGAACCCGGATCGGGACTTTGTTTTGAAGGATCTGTCGGCAGGGAGGACGGATTTGCAGCGTTGGTGTCTGTGTTTGTGTTTGTAGTCGGGTTTGGGCTTGGGCTGTTTGTGTTTGTGGTCGAGTCCGGCGATCCCGTCTGTTGAACGCACCCCGCCCCTATCAGCATCATCAAGACAAGGGGGAGCACAAATTTCCTCATCAGAGGCACCTTCATCAACTCCTATAAATTTTTTAGACCATTTTCATTAGAGTTGACGTTTTTGCTTAACTATATGTTGCAGGCGAATGCGCCATTTCTCATTCTCGAGGCCTAACGTGCCTGCTGCTGTTCAACGGACCGGCTCGCGTTCAGGTTTGGCGACGGGCCTTTTCTCATCAGGATAAAAAACAGATAGTTCAATAATGCGCCGGTCGTACTTATCGCGATGATCATGCCCATGGGAACGGCCGTATGACTGCCGGAAATGCCCACTAACGGAGCAACAACCGCACCCGTACTAAATTGGATTAATCCCAGCAGAGCCGAGGCGCTGCCTGCGGATTTTTTTTGATCCTGCATAGCAAGTGAAGTGCATGTCACAGAAATGACACCGAAACTGGCAACGACCACGAATAATGCGGCCAAAACTCCAATCAATCCGATTCCC
Organism: Ferviditalea candida; assembly: GCF_035282765.1. Classification (GTDB taxonomy): domain Bacteria; phylum Bacillota; class Bacilli; order Paenibacillales; family KCTC-25726; genus Ferviditalea; species Ferviditalea candida. The sequence goes on from NZ_JAYJLD010000011.1 coordinate 100,245, forward strand.
GCCAGAATGACCGACAATAACGCCACCCCGCCGATCACCGCCAAAACAAGTCCAACTGTCAGCAAGCCTCTTTCCGGTATTTTCCGGACAAGCCGCCCCGTAATTTGACTAAATAAGATTAAGCCCAACCCGTTCATCGCGAAAAACATGCTAAATAACTGCGGGGAAGCGCCATAAATTTCTTGAAGGATGAACGGCGATCCCGAAATATACGCAAACAATGCGGAATAAGCGATAGCTTGCGTCAAAATAAAGCCCATAAAATTCCGATTGACGAGCAATTCTTTATACGTGTTCAACACTGCCTTGGCCCCGCCCGCCAAACGGTCCTTGGCCGCCAAAGTTTCCGACACTCTGAACCAAACGCCCGCAAACATGAGCAGGCCAAGCATACTTAAAACCATAAAAACTCCCCGCCACGAGGTAAGCTTCAGAATGAACCCTCCGGCTACCGGGGCCAAAATAGGGGCGGCTCCGGTTACCAGCATCAGCGTTGCATACATTCGGGTTAATTCTGTACCGGAATACAGATCGCGCACGATTGCACGCGAGATTACAATTCCCGCCGCTCCCGAAATCCCTTGGATAAACCGAAAAATAATGAACATCCAGATCGATGTCGATTCCGCGCAAAGAATTGTCGCCAAAACATAAATGATCAATGAGCTCAGCAGCGGTTGTCGGCGCCCCATACGATCGCTTAAAGAACCGGCAAGCAGTTGTCCGATTGCGATACCCAGCAAGCATGCCGTCAAGCTCAACTGGGCCAACGATGTGCCAGCGCCCAAATCCTTTGCGAGAATCGGCAACGACGGCAAATACATATCCACTGAAAGCGGACCGATCGCGACCAAAGAACCGAGAATCGCGGCAAGCCCCAACCGGCCTTTCACATTCCCCATCCCATTCGTCGACTCATTCGAAGTTTGAACTGTTGGCATCCCCTTCCGACTCTCCTTTAACGGCTCAATCTCGCTCTTTACTTGAACCTCTTCTCATTTTCAAATTTAACCTTACTATTTCTTTATCGTCATGTCTAGCCGCGGCCAAGCAAATGGAAACAGCCTTGATCCGGTCGATTGCTCGAATCAAGGCTGCACGGTCTGCAACAATATGAAGCTGAGAGCGCGGTTCAACTTGCTTTCTTCTTTGATTTACGATGAATATCCCTGAAGCCCACGAACTTCTTGCTCTGCTCGTTCCATACGCGATACCGCAGCGATCTCAGGCTTGAAATCAAATTGATGGATGGAACCTCCTGCAGAAAGGGGTTGTCGGCATGAACCCGATGCAAATAATAGTTCGGCACCTTCGGACTCAAATGATGAATATGGTGAAATCCGATGTTTCCCGTCATCCAGTGAAGGATTTTCGGCAAATTATAGAATGAGCTCCCTTTCAGGGCTGCGCTTACATAGTCCCAATTCTCTTCTTTTTCAAAATAGGTGTTTTCAAAATTGTGCTGCACATAAAACAGCCAAATGCCCGCCACGCCCGAAATGAAGAAGATCAGCCCATGAACCGCAAGATACTGCTGCCAGCCAATCATCCAGCAAATCAGGGCTGTCAAACCGACGATGCCTAAATTGGTAATGTAAGTGTTGATGCGTTCCTTGCGCCCGGCACCCTTTCGGTTGAACCTGTACTCGATCAGAAAGGTGTAAATCGGTCCTATCCCAAACATCACGAACGGATTCCGGTAAATCCGGTAAAACAACCGCCGGATCGGGGATAATGCCAGATATTCATCCACTGTCAGCGTCCAAATGTCCCCTATCCCCCTTCGGTTCAGGTTGCTGCTTGTGGCATGATGAACGGAGTGGGTATATTTCCATTGCTGATAAGGGACGTAAGTCAATATTCCGGCAATCGTGCCGACAATATCGTTGGCTCTTTTGCTTTTAAAAAATGAATGATGGCCGCAGTCATGAAAAATAATGAAAATCCGGATGAAAAAGCCCGCCGCTGGAATCGCCAAAGCCAGGGTAAGCCAATAAGAAATGGTCAAACTATAATACGCCAAGATCCAAAGAAAAATAAAAGGTACAAAGGTGTTCACAAGCTGCCATACACTGCGTCTAATAACTGATTTTTCATAAGGAGCGATGCCCTGCTTCCAGTTATCGTGTTGTATTTTTTCGATCTTTAGATCTCCTCTCCGCGCTCCTCTTATTCCCAAGTCAAACCAATGAATCAGAAAATGAGCCTCAGCTGGTATTGTACCATCTCAGTATATACGATAATCGCCCCAAGCCGTAACAACAAAATTCTGCCTGTCAAAAAAATCGGTACACATTTCCCATTATCTTCAATGACTAGGGACGCATCCCGATTTCAGATTCGGCGATCTTCCCGAATTAATTCATTGCCCACTCACGAATTTCGTAAGAACGCGCTCCGGTCTGGACGTACGGATCATTCTTTACACGCATCTCAACGTCTTCCATCGATTTGGCCTTATAGATGACCATACCGCCCGATCCGTCGACGAACGGTCCTTTTGCAAAAATATGCCCTTGGGCAGCCTGCTCTTCAAGATAAGCCAAATGCTCCGGCCGGTGCAATTTGCTTTTTTCGGCATCCAGCATCGGCAGAAAAACCACGTATGTTTTCATGACGGAATTCCTCCTTTTGTTCGTCTGCTGTCTTTAACATCTCTAACAAAGATAACGCATAAGCGATTCGTTTGTAAACGATATTATTTGATCATAGTATGACAAAGACAAGTCATCATAATTTTGTTAAAATAACATATATCCAATTTTTTTGTGGTACCCCAATACAATATCCAAGAAAGAAGGTAACCCATAATGGAACAGCAAGCCAATTCATCCATGCAGCGCAATGAACCGCCGTATCGGGCCGATCAAGTCGGCAGTTTATTAAGATCGCAGCGGATCAAACAAGCGCGTTTGCAAAAAGCATCCGGCGAGATTTCAGCGGAACAATTGCGTCAAATCGAAAACGAGGAAATCAAGCATGTCGTCGAAAAGCAAAAAGAGGTCGGGCTGCAGGCAGTTACAGACGGGGAATTCCGCCGGGCTTGGTGGCACTTTGATTTTCTTGAAAACCTCAACGGCGTAGAAGGGTATGAAAAAGAAAGCGGCATCCAGTTTCACCAAACGCAAACAAGCTCCCACTCGATCAAAGTGACCGGCAAGCTGGATTTTACGAACCACCCGATGCTGGAGGATTTCAAGTTTCTGCACAGCATCGCCGGATCGCACACGGCTAAAATGACGATTCCAAGCCCGAGCATGCTTCATTTCAGGGGGGAAATCGAAAAAGGTATATACGACGATAAAGAAGAGCTGTTCCACGATCTGGCCCGTACATACAAAAAGGCGATCCGTGCCTTCTATGATGCCGGCTGCCGTTATCTGCAAATGGATGACACGTCGTGGGCGTATTTGTGCTCCACCGAACAAATTGAGCAAATGCGCGCCAGGGGATTGGACCCGGATGAGCTGAAAGCACTGTATTCGCAAACGATCAATGATGCGGTTGCGGACCGTCCGGAAGACATGAAAATCACCATGCACATTTGCCGAGGCAATTTCCGCTCAACCTGGATTTCATCGGGCGGATATGAGCCTGTGGCGGAGGTTCTGTTTGACGGTCTGAATATCGATGGGTTCTTCCTTGAATATGACAGTGACCGGGCCGGCGGCTTCGAACCGCTGCGCTTCGTGAAACGGAAGGATCTGCAGATTGTGCTCGGACTGGTGACATCGAAATTTGGAGAATTGGAAGATCCGGAGGAAATCAAGCGCAGAATTAACGAGGCTTCACGCTATGTCGATTTGAACCAGCTTTGCTTAAGTCCGCAGTGCGGTTTCGCATCCACGGAGGAAGGCAATTTGCTCACGGAAGAGCAGCAATGGGCAAAGCTGCGGCATGTGGTTGAAATTTCCCGGGACGTATGGAAGTAAGCTGATTCGAACAAACGTCCGGGAAGCGGAGGCGCTATGATGAGCGCTTGCACTTCCCGGACGTTTTCAATTTTCCGCGCCGTCTCTGGAAGCGCATTGTTGACATTTCCCGCGAATCTCAATGTAGGCTTCATCCGCGGAAAACATTTCGTTTTGAATGACCTCCTGCAGCTTCATCGGTTCCGAATAATAAAAATCAATGATTTTACCGCAATGAGTGCAAATTAAATGATGATGCTTCTCCAAATTATTGTCATAGCGGGTCGCTCCACCCTGATAATAAACTTCTTTTACCAGTCCGTATTGTTTAAGATGCTTAAGATTGTTATAAACAGTAGCCGGGCTTAAAATATTCAGCTTTTTGCTGATTTCCGAAAAGATTTCCTCTGCTGACGGATGGGTATTTTTGTGGCTGTACAAATACTCCAAGATCATTTTTCTTTGTACGGACATTTTCAATCCGTTCTGCTTCACAACCTCCAAAGCCTCTTTCAATGTCGCAGCCATAATCCATCACCTGCTTATTTTCAGATTGTTAACCCGCATTAAATCCATCCCGAATATCTACGCCGGCTCGTCAAGAATTCAAAACATTCTGCTTTGTAAGCGATTGCTTAAATATGCAACAAGAATCGTTATAGAAAATAAATACACTATTTTTCTTTTTATTATAATAAATATTAGCTTAAATTAATAATAATTAATAAGGTAATAAAAGTCAATTTTAAAAATTTTGTTCTTGAAATGCGAGAAATAAAATGATAAATTTTAGTTAATTATTTATAATTATTATAAATAGATAATAAATTTAAGGGAGGAGATTTTTTGACTCAAATGATGAAGTTGACTGCTTCTTCGGGCGCCCCTGTTACGGACAATCAGAATTCACAGAACAGAAAGGAGAATAACCTATGAGCACTATAGAAACTGCCAACACTGGCAAGTGCCCGGTAATGCACGGCGGTGCTACTAGTCATAAATCTAGTGGCACGTCAAACAGAGACTGGTGGCCAAACCAGTTGAACTTGAATATTCTGCATCAGCATGACAGAAAATCCAACCCTATGGGAGAAGACTTTAATTACGCAGAAGAATTTAAAAAATTAGACTACTATGCTCTGAAGCAGGATCTCCGCGATCTAATGACAAACAGTCAGGATTGGTGGCCTGCTGACTACGGGCATTATGGTCCATTTTTTATCCGTATGTCCTGGCACGCCGCAGGCACTTATCGTACTGGCGACGGCCGCGGCGGCGCTGGAACCGGCGCACAGCGTTTTGCTCCGCTTAACAGCTGGCCTGACAACGTCAACCTTGACAAAGCCCGTCGACTGCTGTGGCCGATTAAGCAAAAGTACGGCAACAAGATCTCTTGGGCCGACTTGCTCGTTCTGGCAGGCAATGTCGCTATTGAATCCATGGGCGGCAAGACATTCGGTTTTGGAGCAGGACGCCCGGACATTTGGCATCCTGAAGAAGACATTTACTGGGGTGCTGAAACGGAATGGCTGGGCGATAAACGTTACACAGGCGATCGTGAGCTTGAGAATCCGCTTGCTGCCGTTCAGATGGGCCTTATCTATGTCAACCCGGAAGGCCCTAACGGCAATCCGGATCCGCTTGCAAGCGCTCGCGACATACGCGAAACCTTTGCACGTATGGGAATGAACGATGAAGAAACAGTCGCCCTAACGGCCGGCGGCCATACTTTTGGCAAGGCACACGGTGCGGGAGATGCCGCTCTTGTCGGTCCGGAGCCGGAAGGCGCTCCCATCGAAGCGCAAGGCTTGGGTTGGCAAAGCGCATACGGCACCGGCAAAGGCCGCGACACAATCTCCAGCGGTATTGAAGGTGCTTGGACGGCCAATCCGACAAAGTGGGATAATGGTTACTTTGATCTGCTGTTTGGATACGAATGGGAGCTCACAAAGAGTCCTGCAGGCGCGCATCAGTGGGTTGCTGTAAATCCTGCTGAGAAGGACCTTGCGCCGGATGCGGAAGATCCGTCGATTCGTGTTCCAACGATGATGACCACTGCGGATATGGCACTGCGTATGGATCCGGAATTCGAAAAGATTTCCCGCCGTTTCCACCAGAATCCGGAAGAGTTTGCAGATGCATTTGCTCGCGCATGGTTCAAATTATTGCACCGTGACATGGGTCCTCGTTCCAGATATCTGGGTCCGGAAGTTCCGGAAGAAGAGCTTATCTGGCAGGATCCTATTCCTTCCGTCAATTATGAATTAACAGATGCAGAAGTGGCAGAGCTTAAAGCTAGGATCCTGGACTCGGGACTTACAGTCAGCGAGCTGGTAACCACTGCTTGGGCTTCAGCCAGCACCTTCCGCGGTTCAGATATGCGCGGCGGCGCCAATGGCGCCCGCATCCGTCTTGCTCCACAGAAGGATTGGGAAGTGAATCAGCCCGAACAGCTTGCAAAAGTGCTTACTATACTGGAAGGCATTCAAAATGATTTCGACAAGAATGTCAGCATGGCCGATTTGATTGTACTCGGCGGTAGTGCCGCAGTCGAAAAAGCTGCACGGGATGCAGGCTTTGAGGTAACTGTTCCTTTTGCTCCCGGACGCGGCGATGCAACAGAAGAGCAAACGGATGCAGACAGCTTTGCAGTGCTCGAGCCTATCGCTGACGGTTTCCGCAACTACCAGAAGAAGCAGTATAGTGTAAGTGCAGAAGAGCTCCTGGTAGACAAGGCGCAGCTGCTTAACCTCACTGCACCTGAAATGACTGTACTGATTGGCGGCATGCGTGTTCTGGGTGCAAACTACGGCGGCACAAAACACGGCGTATTCACGGATCGGGTAGGCACACTCACGAACGACTTCTTTGTCAACCTGCTTGACATGGGAGTAGTGTGGGAGCCTGTAGACGGAAACGTGTATAATGGACGCGACCGCAAGACAGGTGAAGTCGTGCGTACGGCAACCAGAGTTGACCTGGTGTTCGGTTCAAACTCCGTTCTGCGTGCCCTTGCGGAAGTTTATGCCCAAGACGATAACAAAGAGAAGTTTGTGCGCGACTTTATCGCTGCCTGGACCAAGGTCATGAATGCGGATCGTTTCGACCTTCATTAACGGCTGCTACGGCTAATACAGCAACAAAGCCCGGGACTTCGCAGAAAGGTGGAAGAAGCAGAGGAGCGCGCCTCATACAGAAGTCACTCCTCACGGATCCACTATGTTGCCCGAAGTGTCAGGGTGTGATGCGTATCGTTGCCTTCAGACAACATTTCGCAGATGACGATGCACGATACACTCGATCCCGAAGCACCTTACGAGGATGCCTAATCTCAACTCACGCCTTATGATGAGGAAAGTGAGTTTTGATTCAGGAGCATTAGTGAGGTGCTTTTTTCATCTACGGCTTTCCGCCGGGAGAGTTGGATTATCTCAAAAGGAAATTGCGAAGCTCGCAGAAAAATATAGGCGACTTGGCTCCTACCTTGATCGAACTTTCACCGACTAGTTGTACCTAACTTGGCTAGACGCGCTAATGTTGAAAAAAGAGCCCTAGTCGTTAAGTCGAAGTCAGGGCTCCTTACTTTAAGTGTTTAGTTGCCGGCAGGCAGCATCAGCTTTTGACCAACCTGAATCAGATCGAGATTCGCCAAATTATTGATTTTAGCCAGCTCATGCCAATCCAATTTGTACATGGAAGCAATTTTTCCGACCGTATCGCCGGCTTTGACGGTATACATTTTCAAAGGTTGACCGGTAGCAGGATCAAGGAACAGTTTTGCTGCAACAGGGCCTTTGTTGAAATCAAACATATTTTCTATGCTTCCGGCTTGCGCATCCAAAGATTCTCCGCCAATGCGGCCCAATTTCCAGTTGTCTTCGACAAACTTAAGGATGGAGGCTTGATCCGTCAAGGTGTGGTCAACAAACTTCTGCTTGGCATAAGTGGAGTAGACCAACAACGGCAATCTCGGACCGTAACCGGCTTTACCGGATTCAACCGACTGGCCGTTTGCCGGCGCATAAACATGATCGTACCAGCCGTCGGAGTCATCATAGCTGATAATTACCGCGGTGCTGTTCCATTCCGGTGTTTTTTTGAAGGAGATTGATCGTATTCACGATGAATGTCTGCTCATCCAAAGGATCGGAGTATCCGGCATGTCCGTCTTGATACATAGGCACTTTCAAATAGCTGACTGCGGGCATATTTCCATTGTCAACCGCTGTCCAGAAATCCTTCATGTCATATTGGTGATTCACTTGGTCTGTTTTACCGATCATCGCCGGAGAGCTTGGCGGCAGGTGATTCGGATTTGCAGTCGAAGTGTAATATTGGAAAGGCTGATGGTGCGGACTGTAGTCCGTAACCTCTTTTCCGCCAACGTTCTTGCTCTTTGCGGAAGGATCGGCAAAACCCTTGGAACCAGCCCCAGGTCACGCCCTTTGCGTTAAGAAGATCTCCGACGTTTTTGTTGGCATCGCATTTTCCCTTCCATGAGTTTTGTTGCCTCCCAATTGATATTTTTGAAATCTTACAATCAATGACAAAAATATCAGACAAATCTTAAATGAACTTTAAAGGCTTGTGAAGAATTTGTGCGGTTTTTTTCTGTCCGAACCAGCAAAAAAGGGCCTCGGCGGCACCCTGCTTTGTTCAAAACAACCTTATGACCGCCATGATGATGATTCCCGCGATGACGGTAACGGATAGCTTTTTCGTCCATACGGCAATAATCAAAGTCGGCACGATCGCTGCAAGAACACTCCAATCGATTGAGATCCAGGCGTTTTCCTGCTTGATGAAGCTGCCGACGGTCAGCGCCGTAAGGATGCTGATCGGGATAAAGGACAGCCATTTGGTGATGATTGCGGGAAGCGTTACTTTGCGAATAACGATAAATGGCAGGATTCTGGGAATCATCGTGACGACAGCGGAACCGATAATGACAAGAAGTATGTTTGCGTCAAGGGTCATCTATCCATCACCGCCCCAATCGCCGCTGCGATTATGGTTGACAACAGAACTGCGATCGATATGGAAACGAACATGCTCAAAATGAACATGAGTATGGCCGTGTACAAAATCAGCGTCAGATAAAGCTTCAACCGGCTCTCTTTAAGATTTTGCAACTGCAGAACAAGCAGGGCTACAAACATGGCGGTTAAAGCAAAATCCAACCCGAACGCTTTCGGGTTCGATATCCATTTGCCCGCTGTCGCGCCTAAAACGCTGGCCATAATCCACCCCGCATAGGCGGACAGATTCAATCCGTACATCCAGCGGTCGTTGATCGGTTCCTTTTTTGCCATTCTGGTCACTGCCACGCCAAACGTTTCGTCCGTCAACAGCGCGCCAATGCCAATGTTCTTGAGCAGCGAATACTTCGTTAACACGGGAGCAAGCGTCATGCTCATCAGCAGGTGACGCAAATTCACGATAAACGTTGTGAACACGATTACGGAAATCGGTGTTCCCTGTACCAGCAGCGCAAAAATGATGAACTGGGCGGCGCCCGCATAAACCAGTGCGGACAGCAATCCGATCTCCAAAACGCTGAAGTTGGAAGAGGCGCCCACGATACCTGCAGCAATTCCAATACTCATGTAACCGATAAATGTTGGAAGCGCATCCTTTATGCCTTCATACCAGGTTAGCTCTCTATCTTCCATTCTTGTGGACATTTCCATATCAACCTCAACTAATGAATTGTAATATGATTTCAATAATTGGTCTGACTTCCTGTTTATTTTATCAAAATTTCCATTCCATCATCTCTTTTTTATAGGCTATGTTAAATTAAATTGTTGATCTTTGGTCGCAAAAACAAGTTCAAATCGAGCAGGTCCATGTGCCTTTGCATGGGTCTGTTGCATGTTAGATACCGCGCTTATTCAACGCTTTGCCGATGGGGAAATCTTGAACAAACCTGCGCAAAGCCGCATTGATTGCTTTCATTTCACTTTCAGACAGAACTTTTTCGATCAATCCGTACACTTGTTCTTCAACGAGCTTTATTTTTCGCTGCTTCCCGCCCTTCTTTCGTCAGCTGCAGCACAACGAATCTCGAGTCCTCGGATGATTCATTCTCTCGATCCATCCATCCTTCACCATGCAGTCAACTAATCTTGGCGAGTCCCAAATCCTTCAGAGACGATGGCTGCCGCGTCTCCAAAAAGCGAATGACCTCTGCCTGAGAAGAGGTCACTCCCGCTTGCTCCAACAGTTGATTCAACAAACGATTCCCTGCTTGCGAATATTATCCGATGATTCGGGGCTTGATCTTGGGACCATGATTCGCCAAGACGGCCAGGCAATCCTCTCGCTCCGAAAACTCTCTCGCCCAATTCAACGAACGCTGCGCATCCGGCCATTCCTCAAAGTTTGATCGTAAATCGCCGATCCGTCGCACCGCCGTTCGAGAATACCCGTTCCGTATATTGAATTTCTTGATCCGACATCAACAAAACGGTCGAGCTCCTCGTCCCATAATTCTTGCTTTTGATAAACAGCGGCGAGAGCGTTCTTTCCCATTCCAAAGAAACGCCTGAATGGGGAAGAAGCTCATCCTGAAAAAAGGATTCATTGCTAAGAAGATGAAAAAGCTTCTCTGCGATATCCTCATGGTTTTCGTCAATGATCCTGGTCATGCCTTCCTTTCCTGTTCGCACTTTGGGCCATTCGGTATTTAACAGATGATTGCTTACACCATATATTCCGGGTTCTATCCTCTGCAGCTGCAATCCGACATTGGAATAATAGTAAAGTTCATTCAGATCTCCAGCCACTAAGTTATATCCTGGATACTGATCATTGGTTTTCCTTAAGTCTTGCATATAATCTTGTAAATTCCCTTTGATTTTCAAAGCATCTACGACCAATTCACCACGCGAACGTTTCCCTACTGTTATGGCTTTGGGATCCCTGTAATTTGTCAAAGCCGAGAATCGTCCCTCTTGCGTGACTCCCATCCAAGTCCCCATTTTGTCCAGATCCCTGCCGGCCAGAATATGAGGAATGTCCCTCCAAAAATGAGCCGGAGCCGTTGGCCTTTGATAAAATTCGTCTCTGTTTGCGGCAACGATGAGTTTATAAAGCGGGTGCGCCCGATATGCAAATAGGATTAAACACATGAAATCACAGCCCTCATAAAATTTTATTAATCGTTATGGGACTCTACTAATTGTTTGAGGCGGACAATCTTTCGTCCCAGTATTGTTCAAAAAAGGCAAGCCATTCTTTAAGTTCGGCAAGGGGCTCCGGTTGCAGCTTATAAAGCGTTTCCCGTCCCTTTCTGTGACTCGTGACAAGACCCGCATCGAAAAGAATGTGCAGATGCTTGTTGACAGCGGTACGGCTTATAGGGAAATGCCGCGCAATGGCAGTAACCGGCATTTCCTTATGACCAACTTCGGTGAGCGTACAGGAGCCGGATTTAGGCAGGTATAAAAGGATTTCGCCAGAATCCCATTTCCTACATTGTTTTTTCCTTTGTCATCGTATCTCCTTTTTTAGGATCCGTTTAAATAAAAGTTGCCCCAAATACAAACATAATAGTACCAAATGGCAAAGCAAAACCACTTGAAATCCAGATGGTTTTATTGGTTCCGGCAAAAACAACCTGGATTGATAAACTGATCAGGTGGATAAATAAAATAAAAGGCCAGAGTCGTACCTCTTAACTTTTCTTTTTGAGTACCTGTTCCTGAGAAATAAAGCAATAAAGGGGGCCGGCATTCCCATGCTGGTTGTCAAACACATCTTCTATTGCTCATCAAATAACCTCATAACGATTATAACACAGTTTTTCAAGGACAATTTCCACCTTTCGCTTTACCTTCTCTTGCGATATTATTTCTATGATCTTCGTCTGCAACCCGGACAATATTTAACCGTTTCTGCAACTCTAGTCCCAGGACAATAATGCTCGGCTGTACATCTTTATCTTTCCGCATGGCCGGCATGATCTGAGCACGGGAGATGCGGTATTCATCAGTTGTTAATCGATTGAAAATGGCAAGGATCCGTAAATAGAAAATTGCCCTGTCCCTTGTGGAGTGCTTGGTCAAATCCGATCACTCCAATACGGGGCTTGTCGAAGCAGGAGTTTAAAACAGGTTCAAAATGGAAAAAATGCTCAAAAAAAGCTGAAAGAGCACCAAATTTGCATCTCCTTCTTGACAAAATAATTCATATAAAGTTATAATTAAAATAAATTTATATTTATTATAGTTTGTTTTTTAGTACAAGCTATATATAATTCTAAAACCAACTTAGGAGGAAACTTGATCATGTCTTTAATTGGAAAAGAAGTACAACCGTTCAAAGCATCAGCTTACCGCAATGGAGAGTTTGTTGAGGTCTCGGAAGCAGACTTCAAAGGCAAATGGAGCGTAGTTTGCTTTTATCCGGCAGACTTTACCTTCGTATGCCCGACCGAGCTTGAGGATCTGCAAAACGAATACGAAAACCTGAAGGCACTGGGGGCTGAAGTGTATTCCGTTTCCACGGATACCCACTTTACACATAAAGCATGGCATGATACTTCAGCAGCTATCGGCAAAATTACTTATACGATGATCGGTGACCCTACGCATACGATCTCCCGTAACTTCGATGTGCTGATTGAAGAGAGTGGTCTTGCTGACCGCGGTACGTTCATCATCGATCCGGACGGCGTCATCCAAGCCATTGAAATTAATGCTGGCGGCATCGGCCGTGATGCAAGCACTCTGATCAACAAACTTAAAGCAGCTCAATATGTTCGCAAAAACCCGAAGGAAGTTTGCCCGGCAAAATGGCAGGAAGGCGCTGCAACACTGAAGCCGAGCCTCGAACTCGTAGGAAAGATCTAAGGAGTGCAATAAATGGTACTGGACTCGGAGATTAAGGCACAATTAAACCAATATCTTCAGCTCATGGAAAACGATGTGCTGCTCAAAGTGAGTGCAGGGTCCGATACCGTATCTAAAGACATGCTGGCTTTAATCGATGAGATAGCCAGCATGTCTTCTAAAATTACGGTAGAAAATGTACTTTTGCCGAGAACACCGAGCTTCAGCGTGAATCGTGTGGGCGAAGATACTGGAGTAACTTTTGCCGGTGTCCCTTTAGGACACGAATTTACTTCCTTGGTGCTGGCTCTACTGCAGGTTAGCGGAAGAGCGCCCAAGGTGGATCAGAGCGTAATTGAGCAAATTAAGGGCATTCGCGGCGAATATCATTTTGAATCTTACATCAGCCTGAGCTGCCACAACTGTCCCGACGTCGTGCAGGCACTGAACCTGATGAGCATCCTCAATCCGGGCATTACGCATACCATGATTGACGGTGCGGTGTTCAAAGCGGAGGCGGAAAGCAAAAACGTCATGGCCGTACCGACTGTTTACCTCAATGGGGAAGTCTTCAGCAGCGGCCGTATGTCCATTGAAGAAATTCTAGCCAGGATGGGCAGTGCCCCGGATTCATCGGAGCTTGCCAATAAAGTTCCGTACGATGTTCTTGTTGTCGGGGGCGGCCCGGCCGGTGCAAGCGCAGCGATCTATGCGGCGCGCAAAGGCATTCGTACGGGCATTGTGGCCGAACGCTTCGGCGGTCAGGTCTTGGACACCTTGGGCATTGAGAACTTTATCAGTGTCAAATATACCGAAGGGCCCCAGCTCGCAGCAAGCCTTGAAGAGCATGTCAAAGAGTATGGCATTGATATCATGAAGCTGCAGCGTGTCAAACGTTTGGAGAAAAAGGAATTCATCGAAATCGAGCTTGAAAGCGGAGCAGTTCTTAAGAGCAAAACCGTCATCATCTCAACCGGCGCTCGTTGGCGCAATGTCGGGGTACCCGGCGAAGCCGAGTTCAAAAACAAAGGTGTCGCCTACTGCCCTCATTGTGACGGACCCTTGTTCGCAGGTAAACACGTAGCGGTTATCGGCGGCGGCAATTCCGGTATTGAAGCGGCAATTGATCTCGCAGGCATTGTGAAGCATGTAACGGTTCTTGAGTTTATGCCGGAGCTGAAAGCCGATTCTGTTCTCCAAAAGCGTCTTTATAGTCTGCCCAATGTCACCGTCCTCAAGAACGTGCAAACCAAAGAAATTACCGGAACCGACAAGGTCAACGGCATTTCCTATATGGAACGGGATACGGAAGCCGTTCAGCATATTGAATTACAGGGTGTATTTGTGCAAATCGGACTAGTGCCGAATACCGATTGGCTAGGCGACACGGTGGAGCGTACCCGCTTTGGCGAAATCGTTGTCGACAGTCATGGCGCTACAAGCCTTCCCGGCGTGTTTGCCGCAGGGGATTGCACCAACAGTCCCTACAAGCAAATCATTATTTCGATGGGATCGGGCGCGAATGCAGCCTTGGGCGCATTCGATTATCTCATCCGAAATTAATAAACGAGTGAATTGTCGAAAGCCGTTGCGCTATCTGATCGATAGTGCAGCGGCTTTCTTCACGAACCTCCCTCAATAAATTAATGTTTTCTTCGTTTTTCTCGCTTTTACGCATGTTTTCATCTTTGACGCACGAAGCGCTTGAGGATAATATTTGACGAAGA
>NZ_JAYJLD010000012.1 GCF_035282765.1 Ferviditalea candida
AACGTCATCTTTCCGCCCATGTGCCCACCCAAGTTTACTGAAATAGCCCTTGGCGGCTTTGGACTTTACCTTGTATTGCAGGCTCATCCGACTATTCCAGCCCCGAATTGGGTTCGTGTACCTTAGGCCGGGCGTTTGCCGTAAGCTTCCTCCAGATTCCGCCTCACAGCGGACACCCTTGCTCTTGGCCAACGGTAGGCGCTCGCCAGCCCCCGTTCGGGGACTCTCACCCTAAAGATGAACGCCCATGCTGGGCGCACAATAAAAAAAGAACGCTCACGGCGTTCTTTACGGCGTTCTCGAAAAGAAGATGGATAGTATCGTAGTGATCAGGCCCGGATCCGAGGATGCTGTTCCGCTATCGACCAAGAGCTCCACGAGCAAAATGGGCATGAAGATAAGGGAGAAGAGGATGAGAACAACGCCAAAGAGAAAAAATTCAAAGTATTTCATTTGAATCGCCTCCGTGACTTTATTATACACCAAGACGACCGGGAATTGGAAAATCCGGCAATATTTTAACTGAGCTTCATGTTATTTTAAGCTGCTGTTCGGGGCGATGGTTGCAGAGAGCCTCAACTTCAGATACATTATATAAAGATACGGAGCTTGAGCTTGAAAATATGCATTCTCGGCAATTTGCCGCCAATCTTAAACAAGAAGGTGATTCCCGATGTCCCTTATCTCCGAAATCATGGCCCATAACGCGGCGTTTGTGGAAAATAAAGAATACGAATCCTTCCGCACCTCCAAATTTCCCGACAAAAAAATGGTCATACTGGCCTGCATGGATACCCGGCTGGTGGAGCTTCTGCCGAAGGCAATGAATTTAAAAAACGGCGACGCCAAAATCATCAAAAATGCCGGCGCGATCGTCTCCCATCCGTTTGGGAGCATCATGCGCAGCATTCTCGTCGCCGTATACGAGATGAACGCCAAGGAAGCGATCGTCGTCGGACATCACGATTGCGGAATGGCGGCGCTTCGTTACGACCAAATCCTTGAAAAAATGCGAACGCGGGGAATTACGGAGGACGTCCTGAACACGCTGTCCAATTCCGGCATTCAGCTTAAGCCCTGGCTGACGGGTTTCGATACCGTCCGTGAGGGGGTTGAAAACAGCGTCCGGATGATCAAAAACCATCCGCTTCTTCCCAAAGATGTGGTGGTGCACGGACTGATCATTCACCCGGAAACCGGCAAGCTGGAGATTGTCGTGGACGGCTACAGTATGTCCGGCCGATAAAGCCTTGTGCGCAAGGAGGAAGCGTGTTGGACGCTTTTATTCGCGAAATGACGGACTCGCTGGATAAGCTCGTTCCCGAATGGCGGGAGCAAGTCAAAAAACGGCAGCTCAAGCTGGATGATGCCGTAAAAATCGGGGCGGAGCTTAACGCCGAGCAGCAAATCGGTTTATATGAGTTCCTGGCTGAAAATCACATGAAGCCCGAATGGTGGAACAAGGTGCTGCTGGCTTTCAAATACGACCTGCCGCGTTGGGCCGTTCGACAGATCCTGTCCATTTACCGGCTGGCGCACAAAGTCAGAAGCGAAATCATCATGTATAACGATCTGATGGATGTATTCGAGCAGCTGTTTATCGAGGAATTCGAGGCTGCGTTCTTGGAGGGCCGGCTTCCGGAGGACGAATTCAAGCTGGAGGATATCTTGAACGACTTTGAGAAAAGGCTGAAGGCTCTTCAGTCTCAGGCGCCGAACAAATCGGAGCATTACAATAAAACATACGGGGACAGTTCAACCTCGTCGCGCGACCTTCCCGGCGGCCTTCAGGGAAGCTCAAATTTCAGGCAAATCATCGGGGCGGATGAAACGGCCTCAAGCGAGGAAATGCGAAAAAAAGCCCGCCACCTGCTCAAAGTGCTCCATCCGGATCACGGAGGAAGCGCCTATTTGTTCAATTTCGTCAAACAGGCTTACGAACAGGAGGAGAATAAGGGACAGACAAAACCCCGATAATTCGAACTTCTTCCCTCGCCTATATCAAGCATAAAATTCAAGAAATGCCCCGGGATTTGACATCCGGGGAATTTCTATTGTCATACGGGCATTAATTAAACACAGCGCCGCCGTTCGGACTGATAAATTGACCGCAGAAGAAGTTGCCGTCATCGGATGCGAGCAAGACAGCCACTGGCGCAATTTCATCAATTTTGCCTAATCGTCCCAATGGAATCTCGGTTTCCTTTTCAATCCATTCAGGATCCATATCCGCTAAAATCATGTCCGTTTCAACGGGACCCGGGGCAATCGCATTGACCAGGATATCCGGCGCCAGCTCTAATGCCAAGGCGCGCGTCAGACTGTTGATCCCGCCTTTGGCAGTGACATAGTGCGTAAAATTGGCTCTGCCTTTAAGCGATAATTCGGAAGATATATTGATAATCTTTCCGACGGACCGACTGTCAAATAACGGAATAAGATATTTGGAGACAAGGAATACGCCTCTCAGGTCCACATTCATCAGCTTGTCCCATTCCTCTGTCGGCATATCCTTCAGCGGCATTTCTTTGCCTATGGTCCCTGCATTATTGACCAGAATATTGATTTTTCCAAATGTCTTTTGGATTTCATCCCGCAGCTTGACGGCATCCGCTTCATCGCCAACGTTCCCTTTTACGGCCAATGCCCTTGCACCCTTTGATTCCAGCTCCAATACAGTTTCCCTAGCCTTGGTCTCGTTCGACAAATATGTGATCACGACGTCGGCGCCTTCATCCGCAAAAGCCAAAGCTATGCCTTTTCCGATGCCCCGGCTGCCCCCGGTCACAACAGCCACTTTATTTGCTAATTTTTTTGGTCTCATTAAACCCTCCGAAAAATGGATATATAATTAATCAATTAAAATTCATGGTTTTTCAGCCATTCCGCGTAGGTGCGCATACCTTCTTCCAATTGAACGCGCGGTTCGTACCCGATCACTTCTTTTGCTCTTGAAATGTCAAAAGGCGCATTGGCATCGAGAATATCTATTGTACCGGCGCCTATTTCAATATCCGCATCCGGATACAATGCTTTTACGCGGGAAACCAGCTCGCCATAGCTGATTTGTGTGCCGCCCGTAATATTGAACACCAGCTCATTCAACTTCGGCGTATCCATCGCAAGGATGCATGCCCTAGCTACATCCGTGACATGAACATATTGGAATCGGTAATCAATGCCGGCTTCTTCTTTCGTCGGCACTCCGTCAATGGCGTTGCGCAGTAATGTTTTCATGTAGCATTGCTCGAATTGGCCAGGTCCGTAGAGCCATCCCGGTCGAAGCGAAGGGACTTCCATGCCGTACAGAGTGGAATAGACGTAAGCCATCTTTTCCGTAAACACTTTAGTGGCACCGTACGGAGTAGTCGGATTTAATGAAGCGTCCTCGCGGACAAGTCCCAGTTCCGAGTTATTCCCGTAAGCACATTCAGAGCTTAAATTGACCACGCGCTTGATGCCCAGTAGTCTCGCTGCCTCGAAAACATTGATTGTCCCGACCGCATTTGTCATCATTGTCCGGTAAGGGATATCTCTCGATAGAACCGGATGGGAAATCGCAGCGGTATGAATGATTTTCTCAATATGATGATCCCGCAAGGTTTCGATCAGGGTCGGCAAATCCCCTATATCCCCTTTAATGTATACCGCATTGGGATGTTCGCTTTCCTTTGTACGCAAATCGTAGCTGACAACATGGCCGCCTCTTTCTGCAAGCATTTCGACTAATGACTGTCCGAGGAAACCCATTCCTCCGGTAACCAATACATTCATTGTTTCACTCCTAAACAAAATTGTAAAACGGTCAACCTGATATCTTTTCTGCTGATTAAACAGGATCACCTTATGCGAAAAAAAGAGATGCAAGTCACAAAGGCTGTCAGCTTTTCTTTTTTGCATAAGGTGATCGGAGTAAACTTGCTTGGAATGATCGAATTTTGATCAGGCGGCTCCCGTTTTCTTCTGTATATTGCTGCCGCTGCCCTTTTTTCCATAGAAGATCAGCGCAATGCCAGATATCACAATCACTGTTCCGACAATCCATGCATTAGCGCCCGCGGTATATCCGATATAACCAACGACCAGAATCGCAAACATCGGGAGAATCGAGATGGCAAGCGCTTTACCAAAACTGTAGCGTTTGAACATTGCGAAAATAAAGGCTAAAGGAATCGCAATATAGTTAAATACAAGGGCAATGGTAATTACGTCATAATACCATAGAAGCTCGGACAGCGGCTTGACCCAAACAAGCACTGCGGCTACCAGGATGATGAGCAAACTCGCCAGCCACGGCACCTTATGCTTGTTTGTTATACTGATCGCGCGAGGCATGTGGCCTTCCACGCTCATTCGATACGCCGTCCTTGCACCGGAGGTCATGGAGATCTGCAAGCCTGCAGCGGAAGAGGTAATGACTACAAAAATGGCAATCCAGCTTAGGAAAGAAGGCAGATATTCATTGGCAACGGCGGCAATCGGTCCTCCCTCGCCGTTCTCCACAATGGCAGCCAGCTTGTCCACCGGCACGGCATATTGCCAGCCGATCGCGGCAAGACTGTACACGATAAAAGCGATGGACAGCACCAGCAATAAAGATCGTTGAACAGTACGAACCGGTCTTTTGGCTTCTTCGATGAAATTGATTGTCGAATCAAAGTTGGCAAGCATCCACAAGCCGAACAATACGCCCGGTCCGACAGCCGCCCAGCCGCCTGCCGCCGTTACGGAATACAGCGAAGAAAACGAAACGTCTTTGACATGCGGGCTCAAGATTCCCAAAAGCCCCAATCCTGCCACAATACCCACTTCAAAGATAAGAAAGGTTGCCGCAACCTTAGCGGTAATGGTGATCCCTCTTAATGATATTGCCAGAAAGATCAGGAGCATCAAGGTGCCGATAATTTTTGCCGAAAAGACACCGCTTACACCCGGAATCAGCGCTTGGATGTATTCGGCGCCGATCACCGCCGTCATAGCGGCAACGGCCAAGCAGTTAATGACATAAGACCATCCCAATACAGTAGCGACAGACGGGTGGATGTACTTTTCGGTAAAAGTAAACGCACCCGCAGCCGATGGCGCATGACGAGTAAGATAGATCATCGTAAAGGCGATTACCAGCATCGGGAAAAAATAGGCAATCATTATAGCCAGGGGGGCGGCATGTCCGACAATTGAATATAAAATTCCCATCGAGGAAGCAGCGACCCAGGCGGGGGCATTGAATCCCAAAGCAGACATCGTCACATCTTTCGTGCCCAGCCTTCCCTTGTTCAAGGTTGTCGGCAATTCAGTAATTTCACCTTTTTTGTCATAGCCCAAAAATTCAGAAAATCCCATGCAATCCTCTCCCTTAATTGATTTTTCTTGCTGAAGGCTATTAAGGCATCGCGCCCTATTTGGATTCAAAATAATCGGCCAGATCAATCCGCTCCATATGTTCAACCTGAAGCAGCCGATTACGCCAAGCCTTTTCAATCTCATTCATTGTGGTGAACCAAACATGCGGCTTGGCCATCATGTATTCTATCAATCTTCTTAACAGATTTATTCTTGAACTTCTGCCAGTTAATTGCGGGTGCATCGTCAAGGTAAAGCATCCGCCTTCTTCATACAAGCTATCAAATTCAGAGGTCCACAAGCGGAAAACTTTGTCAGGCTCTTCGATGGCAAATCCCATCTGCGGCTCGGCGGCGTAGGCAAATTGCTCCCAATCGTCAAGCAGCCACGTAACGGGTATTTCGAATAATTTTTCCCCATCTCCCGCATCAATGGTGTAGGGAATATCATCCCCCATCAAGCTGGAGTCAAATTTGAAATCGTATTTCTTCAGCAGCGTCGGCGTGGTCGGATTCATCTCCCACAACGGCGCCCGGTAGCCTTCGGGAAAATAACCGGCATATTTTTTAAAGACCTGCATTCCTTTGACCAATATTTCTTCTTCCTGCTCAGGCGCAAGCGTGTCAAGTCTTTCATGAAAATAGCCATGATGTCCGATAGGATGCCCGGCTTCGGCGATCCGCTCGATTACGCTCGGATCGATTTCGGCCGTTACCCCCGGGACAAAAAAATTTGCCGGCAAATCATAATCTTTCAATGTATTTAAAATACGGTTGAGGCCGACCCTGCGGCCGTATGTGCCCATTGAAAGCAGAGAGATTCTGGAATTATTCTTCTTGTCAAATGAAAAGGCTGTTTCGGCATCCACATCAAATGACAAAACGACCGCCATTTTTTTATCATTTGGCCATTTTATTCGACTCATGTTTTACCATCCCGATTTTTCAATGCCATTATGGTTATGAATTCATAGACAATAGCGGCTCCAAGCTGCGCTGTGATTTCCGATTGATCCAAAGCGGGCAAAACTTCAACCAAGTCAAAACCGACGTAATTTACAAGCGGAAGGTGTCTCACAAAGCTTAGACCTTCAACGCTGGTAAATCCGCCCGGCTCCGGAGTTCCCGTGCCCGGCGCGTAGGCGGGATCAAAGAAATCGATATCAAAGGTCAGAAATACGGGTTTATTGCCCACCCTGGATCGGATTGCTTCACTTAATTGCTTGGGCGCCAACTCGCGGGCCTCTTCGGCTGTTAATATCTGAAATCCCATTTCCTTTGCCGCATCCATGTCATCAGGACTGTATACGGTGCCTCGCAATCCGATTTGAATGGAACTGTTCGGATCGATGATTTGCTCTTCAGCCGCGCGTCTAAAAGGAGTGCCATGCGTGTATTTTTTGCCCCAGTAGTTATCCCAAGTATCGCCGTGAGCATCGAAATGCACGAGGCTCAGAGGACCGTAAACTTCCGCCAATCCCCTCAGTTCGCCCAGAGTTACGGAATGATCGCCGCCGAGCCCGATCGGAACAACGTTATGTTTGGCAAATTGTCGATAGGCCTCTTTCATAACATCGTACGAATCATGAATGTGTCCGGGGATGAGCGGCAGGTCTCCAAAATCAATTACCGAGCAATAATCAAATGGATTTATTTTATGGAATGCGTTGGCTGGTCTTAACAACATCGATATTTCCCTAATGCCGGCGGGACCGAATCTGGCTCCTGAACGATAGCTCGCCGCAGTATCAAACGGCAGGCCGACAATTGCGATATCCGCATCATTTAACTCATGCGGATCGTTTACATTCGGCAGCTTCATATACGTTCTAAGCCCCGTATAGCGGGGGCTTGCGCTATGGTGCGGCGGTCCATACTTTGGCTTGTTCATCAAATCATCCTTTTGCTCAAATGATGTATGCGCTTGCTTGATAGTGCTACTTTACTATCCCCCGGGGGAGGATGTAAATATACAAAGTATACAATGATCCGTCAAAATGTTTTACATAAAGTAAAATTTCTTCGGGCTTGAAACATTCTTCAGCTCTGTGTTTCGCGGTGAAGAAGCAGATATGCTCTTAGGGCCACTTCAATCGAAAGTCTTTTTTCCGGCAGCATGAAATCTTCGCCAAGCAGTTCCTTGATTTTTTCCAGCCTGTGATAGATCGTTTGTCTGACTATGAAAAGTTCCTGAGATGTGGCCTGCTTGGAGCCGTCATTATCCAAATACACTTTCAGCGTATGAAGAAGATCTCCACCCTTCACCCGTTCATATTCAATCAGCGGACCAAGATAGTCTGCGACAAAATCCTCAAGCGCCGCTTCATTCTCCAAATTCAGCATAAGCCTGAAAATACCGATATCTTCATAATAATAATTTGTTTTTTTCCATGCGAGCGACTGGACCTTCAGTACGTATTTCGCTTCCAAATAACTGTTGGTTGCCTCAATCCATTTCTTATAGGTGCGTCCGAAGCCGATCCGCATATCTATGGGCCTTCCCAATTTTTTCCTTTCCTCTTTCAGCGCGAGCAGAGAATCGATAACTTTGTTCAATCTCTCGTTGGGAGAGGAACCGGGCACCCGGTTAGTGGCGATGACAATCAATTGGTTGCCTTTCGCCGTCAAATAGGGGAGAAAACCATGGGATTCGAAGCTCGAACGGACGAGCAGCGAAATGTGAAAACGCAGGGCTTCCGGATCTTCTTCAAACATTTCCGGTTCGCCTTCATTGTTCTCAAAATATTCGATCAGACATACTTTGTACTCCACATTGGATAAATCGGAGGCCTTCTTTCCTAGATAAGATTGGATTTGTTCCTCGTTCCGGATTCTTCCGTTTATCAAATCATCAACCCAGATATGTTCAGAATGGAGTTTTCGTTCTTCGACATATCTTTTTCTCAGCAGATCCTGGGCCAGCGACAGCGCGGCCCTATCCAGCACGAGGAGATCGAATTCGCCCGGCAGCTTTTCCTCAAAGCACAAGGAAAGATAACCCCAGATTTGTCCCATTGCGCCGACTTCTTGCATGAGAAAATAACGTTCCCCTTCTTTCCACTGAATCAGGGGCTGCCCGGTTTGTTCACTTATTTTCGCTCCCAATTGCCGTACCGTTTGTTTCTTGTTGTCATCTCTCACGTTGACCGGAACGCATTGCGCTTTTCCATGCAGGGGAAGGAAATACACATCCGCTTTCGTGCTGCTGTGCAAGATTTTTAATATGTTCGTATTGGCCTGCGAGGTCAGGGTTGATGTGTACAATTCTCTTGATATTATCTCTAATTGCTCCAGCATTTGATGATGCCGATTGATGATTAAGGAGTGAAGATCTTGAGTAATATCGACGAATCTTACTTTTTCGGTAAATATGATCAGCGGAAAATTGTTCTCGTCGGCGATTTTTATCATTTCCGGCGTCACATGCTCAAAGTACTTCCCCTGCTCAATGCACAGACAGGAAGCTCCGTTATGGATCAATTTCTCAAGGTACTCTTCTTTCGACGTCTCCCCCGCCAATCCTACGCCGGTGGATAGAATCATCTCCTCGCCATGGATCAGCATGTCAACCTGCGACACTTCCAAAATATGAACCCAGCGAATTCTCCTCCACAAACCGTTCCGCCCCGCAACCACTTTGCAGTTTCTGAAAATCGGCCTGTCCAATATATCGTTGATCCGTATAATGAATTCCGATTCCAATGAAATCAACTCCATGACATAGGATATATAACGTGAAAATCACACCAATTGTTAAAGTGCGAAATTAAATTGTATGACATTATGTCTAATGAATCGAAAATTGCGAAGCTTTATACTTAAATTAATTTTACAATGAGTTTGATATGGATGCCAAACAAAATTCAGGAGGAACACAAATGAACGCAACCGACGAAGTTAAGAAACTATCAAACTATATCAACGGACAATGGGTCGAATCCGGCACAGAGCGATACGACGATGTTCCCAATCCCGCCACCGGGGAATTGCTTTGCCGGGTTCCGATCTCAACCCGCGGCGATCTTGAGCTGGCCGTTCAGGCGGCCAAACAAGCGTTCAAGACCTGGAGCAAGGTTCCGGTCCCCAAAAGAGCGCGCATTCTGTTCAAGTATCAGCAGCTGCTCGTGGACCATTGGGAGGAGCTCGCCAGAATGGTCACTCTGGAAAACGGCAAGAGCTACGAGGAAGCCTATGGCGAAGTGCTGCGCGGCATTGAGTGTGTGGAATTCGCCGCAGGCGTCCCCACGCTCATGATGGGCTCGGTGCTGCCGGACATCGCCAGCGAGATCGAGTCCGCCATGTACCGTTATCCGGTCGGCGTTGTCGGCGGGATTACCCCCTTCAATTTTCCGATGATGGTTCCCAGTTGGATGTTTCCGCTGGCGATCGCCTGCGGAAACACGTTCGTCCTGAAGCCTTCGGAACGCACGCCGATGCTGGCCAACCGACTGGCCGAGCTGTTTGCTGAAGCCGGGCTGCCCGACGGAGTGCTCAACATCGTCCACGGTGCTCATGATGTGGTCAACGGTCTGTTGGCCCACCCGGACGTGCGGGCGATCTCCTTTGTCGGCTCCCAGCCGGTCGCCGAATACGTCTACAAAACAGGAACTGCTCACGGAAAACGGGTGCAAGCGCTGGCCGGCGCGAAAAACCACTCGATCGTCATGCCAGATGCCGATTTGGACCATGCAGTCACACAGATTATCACCGCGGCATACGGTTCCGCCGGCGAGAGATGCATGGCCGCTTCCGTCGTCGTGACGGTTGGGGGGATCGCGGACGAGCTGGTACAGCGCCTGGCCCAGGCTGCGGACGGTCTCAACATGGGCAACGGCCTGGAGGAAGGCGTTTTTCTCGGGCCGCTCATCCGTGAAGCTCATAAGCAAAGGACCATCCAGTACATTGAGGCCGGGGAAAATCAGGGCGCTGTTCTCATCCGGGACGGCAGACAGGATGATCGGACCCACGGTCCCGGATATTTCTTGGGGCCTACCCTGTTCGACGGGGTCACCACCGAAATGAAAATTTGGCAGGATGAAATCTTTGCTCCGGTTTTGTCCATTGTTAGAGTGAACACGCTTGATGAAGCCATTGAATTGACCAATGAATCGCCGTTCGCCAACGGCGCATGCCTTTATACGCGGAGCGCGGCGAACATCCGCAAGTTCCGTGAAGAAATCGACGCAGGCATGCTCGGCGTAAATCTCGCGGTCCCCGCTCCGATGGCGTTCTTCCCTTTCTCAGGCTGGAAAAATTCGTTCTACGGGGACCTGCATGCCAACGGCAAGGACGGAGTCGAGTTTTATACCCGTAAAAAAATGATTACGGCGCGTTATAATTAAGGAGGAAACTGAATCATGATGATCGGCGTACCCAAGGAAATCAAGAACAACGAAAACCGTGTTGCCCTGACCCCTGCGGGCGTTCAAGCGTTTATCAATGCGGGGCACCAGGTGATGGTTGAAAAAAATGCAGGCGCAGGCAGCGGCTTTGACGACGACAGCTACCGCGCATCGGGCGCACAAATCCTCGATCATGCCGAAGACGTATGGAGCCGCGCGGACATGATTCTCAAAGTGAAGGAGCCGCTTCCGGAGGAATACCGGTATTTCCGCGAGAATCTCATTCTCTTTACCTACCTTCACCTCGCCGCGGCCGGCAATCTGGTTTATGAGCTGATGGACAAAAAGGTCTCCGGCATCGCTTATGAAACCATCCAATTAAAGGACGGCTCGCTGCCGCTGTTGACGCCCATGAGCGAAGTCGCCGGCAGAATGTCCGTGCAGATCGGCGCCCACTTTCTCGAAAGGGCGCAGGGCGGGCAAGGCATCCTGCTCGGCGGCGTTCCGGGGGTCCAACCGGCTCACGTCACCATCATCGGGGGCGGAATCGTCGGCACCAACGCCGCGACAATGGCTGCCGGCCTGAGAGCCAAGGTCACCATCCTGGACAACAGCGCAAAGCGTCTCCGCGAGCTTGACGATATGTTCGGCGGGCGCGCGGAAATCCTGATGTCCAACGAATACAACATCGAACGGTCGGTTGCCTCCGCGGACCTGCTGATCGGAGCGGTGCTGATTCCCGGAGCGAAAGCTCCGCGTCTGGTGTCGGAAAGCATGGTGAAGCAGATGAAACCGGGCTCGGTGATCGTCGATGTCGCCGTTGATCAGGGGGGCTGCATTGAAACGGTGGACAGAGTCACCTCGCATTCCGAGCCGACCTATGAAAAACACGGTGTTCTGCACTATTCCGTACCGAACATGCCGGGAGCGGTGCCGCGGACTTCAACCTTCGCGCTGACCAATGTGACGCTTCCTTACGCCCTGCAGCTGGCAAACAAAGGATTGATGAACGCGATTGAAGAAAACGAAGCGCTTCGTGCCGGAGTCAATGTCATGGACGGTAAAATCATTCACCCCGCAGTGGGCAGCGCCTTCCAGATGCAAACCCATTCGGTCGCCTGACGGAATTGTCACACCAAATGTATGAAAACCATATATCAGGAGGTTGGAACATGGTTTTAAACGATCAAACGAAAAGCTCCGTCAATGAACTGACGGAAAAGGATAAAGAGTATTTGTGGCATTTTATGACTCCTTACAATCCGGATGCGAAGCCGACCATTTTTACAGAAGCCGACGGTTCGTGGATTACCGATGCCGAAGGCAACCGCTACCTCGACGGAATGTCGGGGCTCTGGTGCGTCAATGTCGGCTACGGCAGAAAAGAACTTGCCGAAGCCGCTTACGAGCAACTGCAAACCATGCCCTACTATCCGCTGACGCAAAGCCACATTCCGGCGATCAAACTCGCCGAAAAATTGAACGAATGGCTGGGCGGAGAATATAAAATCATTTTCTCCAACAGCGGATCGGAAGCGAACGAAACCGCATTCAAGCTGGCGCGGCAGTACCACGCGCAGAACGGTCAGCCCGGAAGGTTCAAATTCATTTCCCGGTACAGGGCTTACCACGGAAACTCCATGGGCTCGCTCGCAGCCACCGGCCAAGCGCAAAGAAAATACAAATACGAGCCGCTGGCGCCGGGCTTCGTGCATGTCTCCCCTCCCGACTGCTACCGCTGCCCGTTCGGAAAAAGCAAAGACAGCTGCAATCTGGAGTGTGCGGAAGCGATCGACCAGGTCATCAACTGGGAATGGCCGGATACCGTTGCCGGCGTCATCATGGAGCCGGTCATTACCGGCGGGGGAATTCTCGTACCGCATGACAACTATTTGAAAAAGGTTGAGAAAAGCTGCAGAAAGCACAATGTGCTGCTGATCGTCGACGAGGTCATTTGCGGCTTCGGACGGACGGGCAAGCGCTTCGGCTTCCAGCATTACGGCGTGAAGCCGGATATCATCTCCATGGCCAAGGGCATCACCAGCGGTTATCTTCCGCTGTCGGCAACCGCTGTCCGAAAGGACATGTTCGAGCGTTTCATGGACCAGGAGGAAACCTCGCACTTCCGGCATGTCAATACGTACGGCGGAAATCCGGCCGCTTGCAGCCTCGCGCTGCGGAATCTGCAAATCATGGAGGACGAGAATCTGGTCGGGCGCTCCGCCGATTTGGGCCGGCGTCTTCAGCAGGGCCTGAACGAATTGAAGGAGCATCCGAACGTCGGGGACATCCGCGGCCTGGGCTTCCTGGTCGCCATCGAGCTGGTCATGGACAAAGCAGACAAAACGCCGGCCGCCCCTTCCATACTTGCCCAAGTCATCGGCGAATGCAGGAAAAGAGGCTTGATTATCGGCAAAAACGGCGATACGGTCAAAGGCTTCAACAATATATTGACCATCGCGCCTCCGCTGTCTTCTACCGATGAGGATCTGGATTTTATCATTCGTACACTGATCGAATCGATCAACACCCTGAACTGACTCTTTGCTTTCACACTTTGATAAAGTTAAACTTTCCGATGTGGTCCAAACGTTAAGAGCTGTCCCATAAGCAGATAAAGTCTGCTTATGGAACAGCTCTTTTTTGCTGCGCTGAAAGATATTGCTGAAAAAGAGGCAGTCGTCCAATCAGCCTGGCTTTTTTGCCATAGTATGAATATGACAAGACGAATGACTACTCGGCCAATACCCTTCAGACGTCCGATGAAATGGTTTGCTGCGCAAACCTGTAGGTCTGGCTTCTTTGAAGGACTTCGTTTGGAAGTTTTTCTTATCTCGGCAAGGAGGAGGTTCATGATGAACGACAAGGCTCAGATCAATCAATTGCTTCCGTCCGGACAGCAGCCGAACATGCCTTCCCTTCCTTCGGGAGGCATGTTCGGGGGCGGATCGGGTTTGCCTTCGCCCAGCGGCGGATCCTTTGGTTCGTCGAAGTTTTCTTTGGGAAAAGTGATGGAGTTTGTTGACAGAATGGGCGGAATTCAAGGCATTATGTCGGCAATCGAGCGGATTCAGAACATTGTTGTCACGATACAGCAGTTCGCGCCTTTAATCGCGCTGCTCATCCCTAAAAAAAAGAGTCCGCAAAATGAGCTGCCGGCCGGAGCGGCAAACAGGCCCAGAAAAAGAAGAAAAAGAAGGAAAACATACGGAAAAAGAAAAAGAGCAAGAAAATAATCGCACGATATATCCGTTTATTTTCGGCAATACCGTGATATTCGTCCGGTCAAGCACATCACCCCTATCATAAAATACGGTAGTTCCCTAGAAAGGAGGTTCCAAGTTGGCCTTTTGCTGAAGCAGAAGCCGGAGTTGAATTTGGTTTTAGCGGATACGCGGCTGTCATTTCGGTACTGTTCATTCTTTTGGCAATCGTCACTTTTCGCGGCTGGCTGTGGTAGGAACTTAAGCCAAGGGAGCAAATTGTGAAGTAAACCGAAAGGAGGTTGTTTCAATATGGCATTTGGAGGCGCAGGAGCAGGTGCGGCAGCAGGGGCAGGCTTTGGCTTTGGCGGATACGCGGCTGTCATTTTGGTGCTGTTCATTCTGTTGGCCATCGTCGTTTTCGGAGGTTGGTGGATCTAATAACCTATTAAATGATTCCAATGTTCAATTTGCAGCCGAAAGGAGGTTTTCCATATGGCATTCGGAGGCGCTGGTGCAGGCGCGGTAGCAGGAGCAGGCTTCGGTTGGGGCGGATATGCCGCTGTCATCCTCGTATTGTTCATTCTGTTGGCGATTGTCGTCTACGGCGGATGGTGGATTTGATCAGAGCTTGGCACCCAAATGAGAATTTCGCATGAAATTCGGAGGGAGGTGAAAAGCATGGCATTTGGAGGCGCAGGAGCAGCTGCAGCTGCAGGTGCAGGTTTCGGTTGGGGCGGATATGCCGCTGTCATCCTGGTATTGTTCATCCTGTTGGCAATCGTTGTTTTTGGAGGTTGGTGGATTTAACAAGAGCTTAAACCAGAGCAAAACGCCAAAGTAACCTGAAGGGAGGTTACAAAATGGCCTTAGGAGGCGGAATGTGGTTTGGCGGCCGCTATGCCGCTGTAATTCTGGTGCTGTTCATTCTGTTGGCGATTGTTGTCTATGGCGGATGGTGGATTTAGGATTCGTTCACGAAAGATTTTAACAGATAGCAAAAACGACAGAGATAACCGGCAGCATCAGACAACCGCAGCTTATTGATAAAAGGCCCCTTTCGGATGATCCGAAAGGGCCTTTCGCCGGTATTACAGAAATCCGAGAGTTACTGACGATTCAATTTTCGCGCCCGGTACGTCCACTTTAAAAGGGGCGGAGTGATGACCGTAGTGATCAACACGACGATCACAATTACGGCGAACAAGGACGGAGACAACAGCTTCGATTCCATTCCGATCGCGGCAATGATCAAAGCCACTTCTCCCCGCGACACCATGCCGGCTCCGACGATCGCAGAGCTGCGGAGATCAAATCCCGCCCATTTGGCGCCCAGTCCTGCCCCGGTCCATTTGCTGAATACGGCGGCAAAGCTCAATGCCAAGGCCAGCAGCCATTCAGATGGTCCGAGTCCGACGACCTCGGTCATCACCCCAATGCTGGTGAAGAAAACTGGTACAAAGATCGAATACGCCAAAGGCTCGACTTTATGGACAACGGCCTCCCCATGCTTCGTTCGGGCAATCGCCACGCCCGCAATATACGCCCCGATGATCGCGGCTATCCCGGCAAGCTCGGCGGTATAAGCGAATAGAAAGGCCAGTACCAAAGCTATGGACAGCCTGGCTTCAGTAACGCGCAATGGAGTAAACTTATCCATCATCCATGGAACCGCCTTCCATCCGACAAACAGGGCACCGACAAAGAATCCGGCTTTTTTGACGATCAGCGTGGACAGGCTCACATCGCCGCCAGCGAATCCCAAAACAAAGGCCAAAATCAGGACGACCACGATGTCGTCGATCACTGCCGCGCCCAGAATCGCCGTTCCTTCGCGTGAGTTCATCTTTCCCATTTCCCTTAACGTCTGCACCGAAATGCTTACGCTTGTGGCGGATAACAGAAGACCGAGAAACACGGAGGATAATGAATCCAAGCCCATCATCAATCCAGACGCGAAGCCCGCGGCCAACGGCACGGCTATGCCTCCCAGGCCGACGTAAGTGGAGATTTTTCCGGATTTCTTCAAGTCTTTCATATCCGTTTCCAAGCCTGCGATAAACATCAGCAGGATCACGCCGATTTGGCTGATTTCACTTAATACCTCAGTATTATTGATGACTCCTAAAACTGAAGGACCGAGAATCAATCCTATGATCAGTTTGCCCAACACAGACGGCTGTCCCCATCTTGCAGCGAGGTCCCCCGCCAGCTTGCTGGCCAACAGTATGACGGCCAGTTCAAAAATCAACACAGCTTTCTCCCCTTATTCTATGAATTTCGTAACGTGAATGCGCGAAAAAAGCAAAAAGGAGCCTTATATTGACAGGCTCCCCCATTGAAACGCTTTTATGCTGTTAGATTGATTCACGCTTTATATAGTACGCCTTCGGAGACACCCGGTTTCATCGCCGGTAAAATTTAGGACCATCCTTTCTTACCAGCCGCCGGAAACACTGATGGTTTCACCGGTGATCGCAGCGGCTTGCTCCGATGCGAGAAACACGCAGCAGGCGGCGACCTCCTCCGGCTTGATGAATCTTTTGAGCGCCTGCTTGGCCAGCAGATGCCGCTGCAGCGCCTCTTCCCGGGTCGTCCCGTCGTTCTCCGCCAGCTTTTGGAGCTGGTTCTCGATCAAAGAAGTACGTACGGTTCCCGGCATCACCGCATTGACGGTGATGTTGTCATTGGCCGTCTCCAGCGCCGCAGTCCGCGTCAATCCTACCACCCCGTGCTTGGCCGAAACATACGCCGCCTTAAACGGGGATGCGGTCTTTCCGTGAACCGAGGAAATATTGATGATTCTGCCAAACTGTCTTTGTTTCATATGAGGGATCGCATACTTGGTCAGCAGAAACGGTCCTTTCAGCATGACGCCGATCAGCAGATCCCATTTTTCAACGGGAAAATTCTCAATCGGATCAACGTGCTGCAAGCCTGCATTATTGACGATAACGTCGATGCGCCCCCATTCACGGACCGTCTGATCGATAAGTCTTTCCACATCTGCGGCATCGGCGACATCCAATCTCTTCGCTGCCGCCCTGCAAGCAAATTTCCCGGCAATCTCCACGGCTGATTTCTCTGCGTTTTCCAAGTCCAAATCGCACAGGATCGGCTGGTCTCCATTGGCTGCAAAAGCCTCGGCAATCGCTCTGCCGATTCCTCTGGCCGCTCCCGTCACGATGACCACTCGTTTACTCGTTTCCATGCGGTCTCCCTCCCCATCGATTAAGAAAAAAGCGCTTTCACCCTTTTGCTGTTATTATATTCCTTTTTCCAGGCAAGCTTCAAATCTACCAAACAAGTTTCATTTATCCAATCTGTACTGAGAAGTAACGCCAGACCCCGCGATCCATTTCTTTGGCCGCTCTGCCGCTCGCTTCCAGATAGTCCAACAAGCCGATCACCTCTGACATTACCAGTGAAAACTGCCGTTCCACTTCTTTGGGATACATCGTTTCAGCCAGTTGAAAAGCTGTCTTGGGCGCATCCTTCATAAGCCGTTCCAGCCGTTCCGCCTTGTCGTCAATCCTTTCCAGTCTGCGGCGAATGAGCGGCTGAAGCTCTTTGAACGGTTCGCCATGACCCGGAAATACAAGGTCGGCCTGCAGGACCAGACATTTGCGCAGCATGTCCCGATACTTCACGAGCGTCGGCATCCTTCTTCCTAACGCATCCGGCTCGACCAGCGCATTGCTGGATATATGGGGCAACACATGATCGCCAGAAAACATCACCCGATGGGTGTTGTCGAGATACACCAGGTGATCGGGAGCATGACCCGGAGTTTCCAATGCCTGATACCCCGCGAGACCTTCCCGGTTCCCTTCCGTTACCGGGAGGAGATCGGCCTGCACCTTTAAATGGGCATTATCGTGCAGCTTTCGCCGGAGATCGTCGATTTGCCGCTCTCCCGCTTGTCCGCAGCCGGATTCCTGATACAGCTGCCGGAAAAATTCAATGCGCTTGGCTAAAAATTCCGCGTCTCTTTTCATTCTCGGAATGGCATCCGGATGAACATATACAGGAACGGCCGTTTGCGAAACGATGCGGTCGATCAGGCCGACATGATCCACATGGTGATGGGTGATCAGGATCCGCCGGATATCCTTCAGGGCATATCCCGCCTCGGTAAGGGAGCGCATCAGCAACTCCCAGGCGTCATCTGTATTAACGGCTGCATCGATCAGCGCCAGTCCCGTTCCCGATCCCTCCTCCGCCAAGTACATATTCACATCCCCGACCGGATAAGGGGTCGGAACAGTTACGGGAATGATCGTTTGATTATTGATCTTTAAAATAGGCATCAAATGCACCCCGCTTTCCGCAAATTAGCCGGAGGCATAAAAAATTCCCCCGGCTGTTGAATGACTGCGCTATTTCTTCATGACCTTCTTGCGGTCCCTTCTTGCCACGCCGTCTTCATAAGCCGCGGCAATCACGGCCTCGCTCACTTTTTCCGCAACAGCTTGATTGAATACGCTGGGAATGATGTACTGCTCGTTCAATTCCTCGTCCGAGACCACCGAAGCGATGGCTTTGGCCGCCGCCAGCTTCATCCCTTCGGTCACCCGGGAAGCCCTGCAATCCAGCACCCCGCGGAACAAACCCGGGAAGCACAGCACATTGTTGATCTGATTCGGATAATCCGAGCGTCCGGTTGCCATGACTCTGACGAAGGGCTCGGCTTCATCTGGCGAAATCTCCGGCGTCGGATTGGCCATCGCAAACACGATCGGATCCTTGGCCATCCGTTTCACATCATCCGCATTGATGACTCCCGGTGCGGATACGCCGATGAACACATCCGCATCCTTGATGACTTCGGAAATGCTGCCGGATTCGCATGCCGGGTTCGTATTATGCGCATACCAGTTCCAAACCTCTCTGTCATATGTTTGACTGCGCGTCAGCGCGCCCTCGCGGTCACAGCCGATGACGTTTTTCGCACCGGCGGCCAAGAGGATTTTGGTGCTGGCAACGCCTGCCGCCCCGATCCCGGAAATCACGATTTTGCTGTCCTCCAGCTTTTTGCCGACAAGCTTCAACGCATTCAGCAGTCCTGCCAGCATGACGACCGCCGTACCGTGCTGATCGTCGTGAAACACGGGGATATCCAGCTCCTCGGTCAGTCTTTGTTCAATCTCGAAGCAGCGCGGAGAAGCGATATCCTCCAGATTGATGCCTCCGAAGGTTGGAGCCAGCGCTTTGATGATCGAGATAATTTCTTCCGTATCCTGGGTATTCAGACAAATCGGAAACGCATCGACTCCCGCCAGCTGCTTGAACAGCATGGCCTTTCCTTCCATAACGGGCATTGCCGCCTCCGGGCCGATGTTGCCCAAGCCAAGCACGGCCGAGCCGTCGGAAACGACCGCGACAGTGTTCCGCTTAATCGTCAGCGAGTACGCCCGGTAAGGTTTTTCGTGAATCGCCATGCAGACTCTGGCGACGCCGGGAGTATAAACCCGCGACAAATCGTTGCGGTTTTTGATCGGCATTTTCGGTTGAATTTCAATTTTGCCTCCGATATGCAGCAGAAAGGTTTGGTCGGAAACGTTGATGACCTTGACCCCGGGAATCTCTTCTACCAGTCTGACGATCCGATTGCTGTGGGACTGGTCATAAACATTGACTGTGATATCGCGGATCGTCGAATTTTTACCCGGCTGAATCATGTCCACAGCCACAATGTCCCCGCCGCCGTCACTGACCGCGGCAGCGATTTTCCCGAAGCTGACCTCTTCGAGGTTGATTTCCAAACGCAAAATAATGGATGTGCTCGCCCCTGTTGGAACCGCCATATTTTTTCCCCTCTCACGAAAACCTATAATAAGGACACATCTGATGTTTCTGAGGTTTTATACATCTGATGACTATATAGATTGACACATCTGATGTCTCTACTCATTAATGTAACAGAAAAGTGGTAGAGTGAAAAGCAATCTCAGCACGGCAGCCTATTCAATAATTTTTCTATGCAAATAAGATTTGTTAATCGGATGGTCCGCCGAACGTTCAAATGATCACTTCGAGTTCCATACCGCTTGGTTTGGCTCCGAGAAAATGCTGGAAAGCTTCCAATGAATCTATCACCAATAAAGGATCTATCGACTTCATGATAAAAATCAATCTCGACCTTCGAATTCCGTCCGGCCACTCATTCAAATGCTCAGGGGGGTGAATGATATGTTGGACACCATTCAATACAACAGGCCCTGCTTCGCCGACATCAAGCAGTCCTTTGACCCGAAGCAAATCCTCTCCCCGGGCATACAGCAGCATGCTCAACCACAGGCCAAAAGCGTTCCAGTCCAAGGCATCATCAAAAAGAATCGAGACAGAACGGGTAACAAGCATTCCTTGCTCATGACCGGCATCCTCCGCTCCCACACTCCTTTTGGGACGGGACGCACCGCTGCCCGCATTTTTCTCGGCGGATAGAAACAGAGCTTCGGAATCGGTCTCTCCATTAATGACTTCGAGAATTTCCGCGGAAGGATTCAAGCGCATCAACCTTTTTTTGACCGCTGTTGTTTGCTCCGCTTCAACCATGTCCGTTTTTGTGAGAATAATTTTTTCGGCCGAAGTGACTTGCTTGATCGACTCCGGCTGGCTTTCCAATTGACGAATTCCGTTGAGCGCATCGACCGTCACAATCACCAGATGGATATAGAAATGATGCTGCAGCATGGGATGTGTCAGGATGGTAAAAAGGATCGGTGCCGGATCGGCCAATCCCGTCGTCTCGATCACCACCCGGTCGATCGTTCCCAACTCGTTTCTTTGAATCCGGTTTAAAAGGGAAGACAATCCCGCAACCAAATCCTCGCGGGTGGAACAGCAGACGCAGCCGCCCTCCAGCAGCAATGTTTTTTCGTCAAGCCGTTCCAGCAGATGATGATCCAACCCCACCTTGCCGTATTCATTTACAAGAACTGCAGTACGCTTCATCTTTTCGTCCTCCAGCACTTTGGACAAGAGTGTGGTTTTGCCGCTGCCCAAAAAACCGGATACTATGATGACAGGTATTTTTTGATTGGATGCCTCTCCCATGTTTATCCCTCCGGTTTATCCTTCTTATTGAAATGCTTTAAAAAGTCGCGATCGAGAGGGTCGAGCTTGCGTCTGAGCATCTTTTCCACTGCCGGCCATAATTCTCCCATATCCTGAATGATCGTTGTATTGCCTTTGCGGTCGCGGAGCACATATTTGCTTCCGCTCCAATCATCCAGCTTCAACCCACTGAATTCCAAAAGACGGTTGGCCAAACGAACCCGGTCGGAACGCTCTCTCTGCCTGTTCCTTTGATTGCTGCCACCCACCATCACTTCACCATCCGCTGAAGCGCCTCTTCTTGTATCTGTCCAATGGATATTCATGACAAATTCACCGCATAGTACGCACATATGCTTCACCCCCAAATGATAGAGGAAAGCCGAGCACCGATATCATGCACAAACGAAACCGAATTGTTGTGCGCGATACCGCTCTCAGCTTTCTTAAATCGTATATTCCTTCGATCCGCTTACTTGTTTCTGGGATTGCGCTTAGCAAAATCGTCCGCAATCTCGTCAAAGGTAACCCAACGGACACCTTCGTGGCTGTTGATATATTCAATCAAACGCTCATGCATCAGCAGAACCTGCGGACGTCCGCTGACATCGGGATGGATCGTCATGGTGAATACGGCGTAGTCATGCTCGCGGTATACCCAATCAAATTGATCTTTCCACATTTGCTCAATATCCCTCGGATTTACGAAACCATGGCTGTTGGGCGACTTCTTGATAAACATCATCGGCGGCAGATCATCCAAATACCAGTTCGCGGGAATCTCGATCAGATCCGTTTCCGTCCCTCTCGCCAGAGGCTTCATCCAGGTTTCAGCCGGCTGCGAGTAGTCGATTCTTGTCCAGCTGTCGCCGACTCTCACGTAATAAGGGTGAAAATCGTTATGCATCAAACTGTGGTCATATTTGATCCCGTTTTTCAACAGCAATTCATTGGTGATGTTCGAAAATTCCCACCAAGGCGCTACATATCCGGTCGGGCGCTTTCCTGAAATTTTTTCAACCAGATCTATACATTTCAAAAGAACGGTTTCTTCCTGCTGCTCGGTCATGGCGATTGGATTTTCATGGGAATATCCGTGTATCCCGACTTCATGTCCCGCTTCGACCACCTTGCGGGTTTGCTCAGGGAATGTTTCAATTGAATGACCGGGAATAAACCAGGTCGTCCTCAATTTATATTTGTCGAACAGCTTGAGAAGTCTTTCCGTTCCGACCTCGCCTGCGAACAATCCCCGGGAAATATCGTCCGGCGAATCTTCCCCGCCGTAAGATCCAAGCCAACCCGCGACCGCATCAACGTCGATTCCATACGCTACAAGGATTTCTTTTTTTGCCATTTTTCTAGCCCCTTTCGAGTGATATTATTTCCAGCATTGTTTGAATACAATACTCCTCAAATCACGATGCTTTGACAGCAGCTGTTTTCGCGCCGGCTTCGATCTCCCAGTCGCGTCCTGCAGTGGTTCCCAAGTACTCATCAGAGTAACCCGATTCCACTTCGGCTTGTTTATGCTTCTTGAGGTACCAAGCTTTCATCAGGATATAATAAGCGATAAATCCCGCCGGGAAACCGACAATATACATATAATTCATGAAATAAAGCGCGAGACCGCCGCCGATAATCCAGGCAATGATGCCGGCCCAGTTGATGCCGCCGTCATATCTGAATTGGCCGTTGACGCGGTAAAGATCCTTGACATTCAAACGGCGCTTGCGGATCAGATAATAGTCGCAGATAATAATTCCGGCAACGGCCGACAGGATGGCTCCGTAATAGCCCAAATACAAGAACAGGTTATTCAGGATCGCCCACGGCTGCACGATGGTTCCGATAATTCCCGCCAATACAATACCGGAAACATAAGACAAGCGGATTTTGGCGCCCGCATTGACGAAGGTCAATGAAGCGGGAATAAGATTCGCTGCCGTATTCGTCGACCATTGAGCCAATACGACCATCAGGAGGAGAACGACATAAGTCCACCCGCTTGCAGTACCTTGAATGACATTGATCGGGTTGGCGTCGCCGGCGCCGAGAATGCTGACCGCTCCAATAATGCCCATGAAGGTTTGTACTAATGGAAGCGCTGTAATGTGCGGAATGACGTTGTTGATATTGCGTTTGAACCAGTTCTTCTCCTTGACTGGCGCTTTGATATAGCGGGTAATGTTCGGAATATCAATGGCCAGAGCAGACCAAAAGCCCATATTGGCGATCATCACCAGCAGCCAAGTCGTTGTGTTTTTGGTTCCTTCATACGTGGCGATATCAATTCCTTTGTCTGCCGCCATTCCGTTCATCCGCATGAAAATCCAAATCGATATGATGATAATCGAAGGCGCCGCGATGATCGCGAATCGGTCAATCGCCTTGATTCCCATCGCCGTGTTGACGATTTGCAGGATGGCAAAAATCACGTACCAGGTGAACCACGAATCAAAACCGGTTAAACTATTTACCAGCGCATTGATGGCAACTGCTCCGAGATAGGTTTGAATACCGAACCAGACAGCGGCCACAATCCCGCGGCTGACTGCGGGAATATGCACGCCGACCGTACCGAACGGCGCCCTCATGTAAGCGGCAAATGACAACCCGTGCTCAATCCCGATATCGCCGCTCAAGCTGCCGATAATGGCGATGATCAGGTTAGCGAAAAAAATAGCGAATCCCAACTGCCAGACCGTCATTGAATCGATTCCGTTTCCTCCGATCAGAAACGTCGCGATGATAACCGCCATGCCTACCCAAATGTTGAAGAAGCCTAACCCTGAGATAACACGGTCTTTGCTTTTGACAGGCAGGATTTCTTTTGAAATCAAGCTATTGTTCTGATTGTTGTCCATAAGATCACTCCTCTTGTTGTTTTCTAAATGTATTCATCGGAAATCAATTTGCGGTTCAAATCCCGCAAATAAGGAATCGTCCTGCGCTGCTTGGCTACCAATTGAAGATCAATTTCCGCCATGATGACCTCATCCTCTTCCAACGCCTCAGCCAACACACGACCCAACGGATCGACAATTCGGCTGTGGCCGGCGAATTCCGTCTCCGTTTTTTCCACTCCCGTCCGGTTTGCGGCGATTAAGAATGCGCCGTTCTCGAGCGCTCTTGAACGTGTGGCAAGATCCCATGCATACAATCGAGGCATTCCGAACGCAGACGGATAAACCATGATATCCGCTCCTTTCAGGCTCAGGATCCTCGAGCCTTCGGGAAAACCGACCTCATAACAAATCTGCAGGCCGACTCTGCCGTAAGGCGTTGCAAAAACCGGAAATTGATCTCCCTTGGTAAACCGTACATTCTCCTGATCCCACAAATGGGTTTTGCGATACGATCCGGCAAGGCCCTCGGGACCGACTAATACGGCGGTATCGTAGATCAACCCCTCGCTTTCGCCTTTCTCCAGTATGGCCGCAATCATATATACTCCATATTTCGATGCGATTTTCTCCATCCATTCCACAGTCGGTCCGGGGATTGGTTCAGCCAATTCCATGTCTTTTTCTTCTACCCGGTATCCGGTATTAAAAAGCTCCGGAAGAACAATCATGTTCGCATTGTTCTGTACGGCTTGCTCGACAAGTCGACTGGCTTTTTCCAAATTCCTATCCCGATCCCCCAGCACACAGTTCATCTGAATTGCCGCCACTTTTGCCAAGGTGGGATTATTCTCCATTGCATAACCTCCTATTTGAATTCATGTAAGCGCTTATGTACTGATTTTACGAGCTTTCAGCTCATCTCACAATATCTTTGAGCAGAAAAACCTATGCATATATGCATAGGTTTTTCTGCTCATTCATTTATAGTTGTCGAATAATATGAGATGTTCTTGTCTAACTTTGCCGACACTACCCGAATTATGCATATATGCATAACCTTTTATGCATATATGCATGACTATTTATTTTTTCTTATATTGCTGAATTTTCCTGCTGATCGTGGATTGATTCACACCGAGTATTTCCGCTATTTTGGTAGTGGAGCTGTATTTTTGCTGAGCCATTTCGAGCAGTCCCTTTTCAACGGCCTCTACCGCCTCCCTTAACGGGATAATCCGATTCACCTGAACGTCATTATATTTGCCGGATTCCTGCAGAAGATGATCCGGAAGATGAGAGGAGTTGATCAGGTTGCCGTCGGTTGTGACCAGCAGCCTTTCAATAACATTCTGAAGTTCCTGGACATTACCTGGCCATGAATAGCTTTGCAGCTTCTCGACCACCGATGAAGAAAATTGTTTATCCATTCCGTATTTTTTGTTTAAGAGATCCTTAAAATGCAAAATTAACGGAAGAATATCTTCTTTCCTTTCTCTTAAGGGAGGAACAGAAATCGGCACCACATTCAAACGGTAATATAAATCTTCCCTGAACTTGCCCGCTTTGATCGCGTCCTCCAAATGATGATGGGTTGCTGCAATGAGCCTGACATTGATGGGAATCGGTTTTTTCCCGCCGACACGCATGATTTCGTTATCCTTCATCACCCTCAGCAGCTTCGCTTGAAGCGCCATCGGAAGCTCCGCAATTTCATCAAGAAACAGCGTCCCCTCGTTGGCCATTTCGAACAATCCGCGTTTCAGAACTCGCGACGCATCATCTGTTCCCGCTTCCTCGCTCCCGAACAGCTCGTATTCCAGCAGACTCTCCGGGAAGCCGCCGCAATTCAAAGTGATAAACGGATTTTTTCTGCGCTTGCTCCATTTATGAATATGGCCGGCAACCACCTCTTTGCCTACTCCCGGTTCTCCCAGCAGCAGAACCGGCGTATCCACACCGGCGACTTTTTCGGATAATGTAACAAGCCTTTTCGTTTTCTCGCTCCGGTAAACCAGCTTATTGTCCGTCTCGTTTTGTTTCCGCAACACATCCAGCTCTTGTCTATACCCTTCCGTCAACTGCTTAAACATCTCCAATTCCATCTGCAGCTGGCTGATCTCGGTAATGTCCCGGGAAGCATTCACGATCCGTATGATTTTTCCTTCCTCATCTTTGATCGGAGTGCCAACAACCATTAGTCTTCGACCGGTTTTCGTCGTTTGGATGGAAGTGATTTTATGCTTCTTTTCAAGCACCATTCGAGTTACGGACGGATTGAACACGCCTTCCTTTTCCAGCTGATATACATTCTTCCCGATGAGTTCGCTTTCCTTGTAGCCCCACAGCGTTTCGCAGGCCGAACTGACACGGACCGTATTTCCCTCCCCGTCCGAAACATAAATCACATCATAGGAAGTATCAAAAATGGCTTTTAAATCGGCATTGAGCTGCTTATAGGAGTTCAACTCCTTAGTCACTTCTTCAAGATCGTTTGAATTTTGGAAAATGACTGTATATCCTGTCAGCCTGCCATCCTCTTCAGAGGGGGCAACTTGTCCGACAAAGTATTCATCTCCATAAGAAAAGCTGAGGGTTTTTACCGTTATCCGCGTATTTGGCTCCAGCGGCAATTCAATCCCCGGAAATGATTGATGCCACAGCTTTCCCACCACCTCTTCCTGCTTGCTGTGAAGATTTTCCATCGCATACCGATTCACAATTGTAATTCTTAATTCCGTATTTAAACAAATAAGTCCCAGCGGTATAAAATCCAAATAAGAACGATGATCCTTTTGCGCATCCGTCTCGAGCATTGCTTTCATTCCCCTTCCTTTTGCATGCTGCCTAACAATAATTTATCAAAAAAACGCGGAAAAGAGGAATCCAGATTCAAGAAAAAGCATACCGCCCAAATCATAGGGGTTCGGTTTCCGGAATAAAAAAATAGGATTTTTCGCAAAATATTTCCAAACCATTCTAAAGAGGTGAAATATATGAAGTTCGCTGCAGGAATTATCGGTTTTTGTGTGCTGGCTGCTTGCGGGTTAACCGCGTGCAATCCGGATACGGCCAATACAGCCCGGGAGCAAGTCAGAAAGCAAGCCTTGGACAATGTCCCGCTCGGCGCCGAAGCGGCCAAGCGGAATCCCTCGCCCACGCTGAGGGAAATGCTGAATTACGCGCTGCAGGATGAATATTTGGCTCGGGCCAAATACAGGATGATATTGGAAAAATACGAACAGCAAAAAATTTTCTCCAATAGCTGGAGAACGGAGAACAAGGTTATTCAGGCTTTGCTTCCTTTGTTCAAAAAATACGGCATTCCGGTTCCTAAGGACAATGCCCGATACAGCGTCCGTTTGCCCGGAAGCCTAAAGCAAGCTTATGCTCTAGGGGTTCAAGGAGAGTTAGACAATATCGCCATGTACGAACGATTTTTAAAAACGAATGTGCCGTCCGACGTCAAAAAAGTCTTTTCCGAGATAAGAGACGCATCCAAAGAACACCTTGCGGCCTTCCGGAGAGGATTGGCGCAGACCGTCGGGAACGGCAAATAAACGGCATGATGTGCAAAGGCAATCCGATTGAAATTGCCGCTGTCGTTGTGTTCAAGGTCATCGATACGGCCAAAGCGCTGTTCGACGTGAACAAGTACAAGCAATTTGTGGAGATCCAAAGCGAAACCGCCCTTCGTCATGTAGCCAGCAAGTATCCGTATGATCTGTTCTCCGGAGAAGGTTACAATGCGGATGAAATCGCGCAGCAGCTGAGCCGCGAGCTGCAGGATCGGCTGTCGCTTGCCGGCGTTGGGTGCTGGAAGCCCGGTTGACCCACTTGGCTTACTCGACGGAAATTTGCCGGTGCCATGCTGCGGCGCCAGCAGGCGTCCGCCATCGTCTCTGCGCGTCAGCAGATCGTCGAAGATGCGGTCGGCATGGTGATGATGGCGATTGAGCGGCTTGAAGCGGACAACGGCATATCGCTGGATGAGGAAAGAAAAGCGGCCATGATCAACAATATGATGGTCCCATCGTCTCGGATCGCTCAGCCAATCCCGTCATGAATGTCGGAAGCCTGTATTAGGCGGTCTGAGCAAATGTCCGGAAAAAAATTTCCCGCTGCGGCTTGGTCCGCGGCTGTACGAGACATTGGCCAAATGGGCGAAGGATGAATTCCGCAGCGTCAACGCGATTATTGAATTTCTGTTGAGGGATGCGCTGGCCCAGGAGCAGGCGGGTTCCCGGCCGCCCAAAGGGCTCCCCGGGCCGGGCGGTTTCGGACGACGGCCGCGATCCGGGCGGGTGAGTCAAGCGCACGCACATTACGGGATGAAAAAATGGTTGCCGCACAATGAAAAGACCACCCGGAAGGGTGGTCTTTTCCCTGGCTGCTGGCAGTATATCAGTCATCGGCCCGGGGAGTTCCGTACGGGCCGAGGGAGTTCTGTACGGGGGCAATGGACTGCAGAGGCCTTATAATTCGAAAATCTATGCGGTACTCGTGAAAATTGTTCAATTAGCGGCACTGGTGTCCGCGGGAATCATGTCAATTGAGATCAAATCCCGTATTCAATCTTGCGTCGAACAGCAATCAAAATGAGATTTCAAAAATGATTTTGCAGCCTGCCAATGAATACTTTTGAGCCATTAACCATCTTCTTCGGGCTGTCTTCCCGTCTGCAGCTCATTAAGCATTGCCCTGCTCAGCTGTTCCGCAGCCGCATACGGCGAATCTGCGGCAGTGACCGCCGTGATTACCGCGATCCCATCCGCCCCAGCGTGGATGACGCATCCCGCGTTGGCCGGATTGATTCCCCCGATGCCGATCAGCGGGGCGGTAATGCCGCCTGCACGCAGCTCCCGAATTAAGGCGGGCCCTTGAACCTCCCTCGCATCTTTCTTGGTCGCGGTGGGATACATCGGTCCTGCCCCCAAATAATCAGCCCCATCCCTGACAGCCTGCACCGCCTCCGCAAGATTGTGCACGGACACCCCGACGATTTTGCCGGACATGCTCCGTCTGACCCGCTCCATCGGCTCGTCTTCCTGTCCGATATGAATTCCGTCCGCATCCAGCATACAGGCCAATTCCAAATCGTCATTGACGATAAACGGCACGCCGTTCTCCCGGCAGATGGCTTGCAGCTCCTGAGCCAGGCGGATTTTTTCCGCCCCTTCCAGACAACCCGGCCCTTTCTCACGGAACTGGATCAGGCCGACACCGCCCTGAATTGCGTGCCGCGCCGTCTCCAGCGGGTCCCGCAAACAATTGGCGCTGCCCATGACCAGATACAGCAGCGGCCGTTCTCGCAATAGTAAAGAATGGCTTCCCAAGGTCTCGCTTCTCAAAGTCTCGCTTTTCCTCAAGGAATGGCTTCTTCGCGACAGTTCGAACCTGTCGTTCATTTCCATATGCCGCCCTCCCTGCCCGAATCCGCGCCCGGCGGATTCTTCAGCAATCTGCGCCGGAACGCCCAATGATTGGTCGGACCGTGTCCGCCGCCGATCCCCAACTCCTCTTCAAGCGCCGCTTGAATGAACTGCTTGGCGGTTTGCACCGCCTGCAGAACGCCAATCCCTTGGGCAAGCCCGGCGGCGATCGCCGCGGCGAACGTGCAGCCCGTACCGTGGGAATGCCTGGTCGCGACCCGTCTGCCGGACAGCTCCGTGAAGCGTTCGCCGTCATAGATCAAATCGGTTGCCAGATCCGGTTCGTTTCCGTGCCCCCCTTTGATCACCACATACTTGGATCCGCAGGCGTGAATTTTTCTCGCGGCCTCTTTGCGCTGTTCCTCGGAAACGATCGGGAGGCCTGAGAGAATTTCGGCTTCCGGAATGTTGGGCGTTACGACCTCGGCCAACGGCAGAAGACGAAGCTTCATCGCTTCAACCGCCTCTTTGTGCAGCAGCAATACTCCGCCCTTGGCAGACATGACGGGATCGACGACCAGGTTCCGCCAACCGT
The DNA here is from genome assembly GCF_035282765.1 of Ferviditalea candida. GTDB lineage: Bacteria > Bacillota > Bacilli > Paenibacillales > KCTC-25726 > Ferviditalea > Ferviditalea candida. The sequence continues at coordinate 29,760 of NZ_JAYJLD010000012.1, forward strand.
GCTTGCGGATCTGCTCCGCAGTCGTCTCCATGAGCTCGCGGTCAACCAGCATCCCCGTCTTGACCGCGTCCGGAGCCAAATCGGCAGCGATGGAATCCATCTGCCGAATGACCGCCTCCGCTCCCAGTGGATATACGGCTTGCACGCCGAGCGTGTTTTGCGCAGTGACCGCGGTAATCACGGACATTCCGTATACGCCCAGCTCCTGAAACGTTTTCAGGTCCGCTTGAATCCCGGCACCTCCGCCGCTGTCGGACCCGGCGATCGTCAGCGCTTTGCGAATGCTCATGCCCGATTCCTCTTTTCATCAAACGTAAATGCTGCCGCCTGAATCCTTGAATTCCCGCGCCTTCTCTTTGAATCCTTCGGAAATCGCCGTTTCCTCATCGATGCCTTTGACGGCCGCGTAATCGCGAATGTCCTGGGTGATTCGCATGCTGCAGAACTTCGGTCCGCACATCGAACAAAAGTGCGCGGATTTGGCCCCTTCGGCCGGAAGCGTTTCGTCATGGTACTCCATCGCCCTTTCCGGATCGAGGGAGAGATTGAATTGGTCGCGCCAGCGGAATTCGAAGCGCGCTTTGGAAAGCGCATCGTCCCGTTTTTGCGCGCCCGGATGGCCTTTGGCCAGATCGGCGGCGTGAGCGGCAATTTTGTAAGCGATCACCCCGTCCCGGACATCGTTTTTGTTCGGCAGCCCCAGATGCTCTTTAGGCGTAACATAGCAAAGCATCGCCGTTCCGTACCAGCCGATCATTGCGGCGCCGATGGCCGAGGTGATGTGATCGTATCCCGGAGCGATATCCGTGGTCAGCGGCCCGAGCGTGTAAAACGGCGCCTCCTGGCAGATTTCCATCTGCAGTTCCACATTTTCTTTGATCTTGTTCATCGGCACATGCCCCGGGCCTTCAATAATCACCTGCACATCGTGCTCCCACGCAATCTTGGTCAGTTCGCCCAGCGTCCGCAGCTCGGCAAATTGGGCTTCGTCATTCGCGTCCGCAATCGAGCCCGGACGCAGACCGTCGCCCAGCGAGAAGGAAACATCGTAAGCTTTCATGATTTCGCAAATTTCCGCAAAATGAGTATACAGAAAGTTTTCTTGATGATGAGCCAGGCACCATCCGGCCATGATCGAGCCGCCGCGGGAGACGATCCCCGTCACTCGGTTTGCCGTGAGCGGGATATAGCGCAGCAGCACGCCTGCGTGGATGGTGAAATAATCTACGCCCTGCTCGGCCTGCTCGATCAGCGTATCCCGGTAAATTTCCCAGGATAAATCCTCGATCGATCCGTTCACTTTCTCCAGCGCCTGATAGATCGGCACGGTTCCGACCGGAACCGGAGAGTTTCGGATAATCCATTCGCGGGTGGTGTGAATGTTCTTCCCGGTGGATAGATCCATGATCGTGTCCGTGCCCCAGCGCGTCGCCCAGGTCATTTTCTCCACTTCTTCCTCAATCGAGGAAGTGACTGCCGAATTGCCGATATTCGCGTTGATTTTGACGTGAAAATTCCGGCCGATGATCATCGGCTCGCTTTCCGGATGATTGATGTTTGCCGGAATCACCGCACGTCCCCGGGCCACTTCATCGCGCACGAACTCCGGAGACACCTGCTCGCGAATCGCGATGAATTCCATTTCCGGAGTAATGATGCCTTTCCGCGCATAATGCATTTGCGTCACATTGCGCCCATCCTTCGCGCGCAGCGGCTTTCTTTGCAAGCCCGGGAAAACTTCCCGATTGGCGCGCGGATCGCCCTCCGCGTATCCGTTGTCCTCCGGCTTCACTTCCCGCCCCTGATAGGCTTCGACGTCGCCGCGCTCAAGAATCCAACCGCTGCGCAGCGCGGGAAGTCCCTTGCGAATATCGGCCGTAAACCGGGAATCCGTGTAAGGTCCGCTGGTATCGTATACGCGCACCGGCGGATTCTCTTCCGTTCTCCCGTTGCTGCCCGAAGTCGGATGAAGCGCGATTTCCCGCATCGGAACTTGAATATCCGGGCGTGAGCCCTCCACATAAACCTTTCGGCTGCCCGGAAAGCCAGACATGATCTGGGCGTTCGTTGGATTGAACGGATTCACTGACATAGGTTAATCCCCCCGCAAAATTAATTTTTTTCGAATTGCGTTCAACTGCTCAGCATGCCTTCCGCCGGACTGCTGGCGGTCGCATACCGTTTTTTCGGAATTCTGCCCGCTTCAAATCCGAGCCTGCCCGCTTCCACGGCCAGCTTCATGGCCATCGCCATCTTCACCGGATCCTTCGCTCCGGACACCGCGGTGTTCAACAGCACGCCGTCAGCCCCCATTTCCATGGCCAGAGCGGCATCCGCAGGGCCCCCGATACCCGCATCGACAATCACCGGCACGCGCGCCTCCTCAATGATGAAGCTGAGGTTCAGCGGATTGACAATGCCTTGGCCGGAGCCGATCGGGGAAGCGCCGGGCATCACCGCATGCACACCCAGCTCCTGTAGCCTTCGCGCGAGAATGACGTCGTCCGAGATGTAAGCGAGCACGATAAAGCCTTCTTCAAGCAGCTGTTCCGAGGCTTTGATCGTCTCGATCGGATCGGGCAGCAGCGTCCGGTCGTCGCCGATCACCTCCACCTTGACCATGTGGCACAGCCCCGATGCTTTGGACAGCCTTGCGATGCGGATAGCTTCCTCAGCCGTTCTCGCTCCTGCAGTGTTGGGCAGCAGGGTATACGCTTGTAAATCCAGCATCTGCAGAAAATTCGGTTGATCCGGCTGGAAGATATTCATGCGCCGAACCGCAAACGTCAAGATTTGTGTTTCTGAGACGTCCACCGCTTCTTTCTGCACATGCAGATCGGGAAATTTCCCGGTGCCGAGCAGAAGTCTGGAACGAAACTCATACGGACCTATTTTCAACAACTTAACCGCCTCCCACAAAATGTACGATTTCCACCCGGTCCCCTTCGGCCAGAGCTGTGATGGAATGCGCTTGCTGCTGCACAATCTGCTTGTTCAGCTCCACGACCACCACCTTGTTCTGCAAATCAAAATGGCGCAGCAAATCCGATACGGAGCCAATGGAATCGGGAACCTCGACTTCCTCCCCGTTCACGCCAATCCGCAATTTGGTTCACCTTCCCTTTCTTTCGTGTTCAGCAAATCTATCCGGTCTGAAGGGACGCAGCCTTTCATCCTCTGCCCCACTGCCTGCCATCATCTCCGCAATGAGCCTGCCCGTAATCGGACTGAGCAGGATGCCGTTGCGGAAATGTCCGGCGGCAATATACAAACCTTCAAGTCCCTCAACTCTGCCCAAATACGGCAGTCCGTCAGGCGTTTGCGGACGCAGTCCTGCCCAGGCCTTTTCCCATTCGCATCCGGCAATCCCGGGAAGCAGCCGCTGCGCTTTATTCATCAGCTCCAGCAAGCCGTCCACGGTCACTTTTCGGTCATAATCGCCCTCCCGCGTCGTTGCCCCTACCACCAGTCGGCCCCCTTGCTTGGGAACCAGATAGCAGCCATGCGAGAAGATAACGCGTGTTAATAGGGGAACGGAATGAACCACGGAAAAAACTTCTCCTTTCACGGGATAGAGCGGAAGCCGGATGCCGAGATCCGCCAGCAATTCTCCGCTCCATACTCCGCCGGCGATTGCCACCTGGTCGCAGGCAATCCGTCCTGCTCGCGTTTCCACCCCTTCGATCCTTCCGTTTACGGCCGCAATCCGCCTGACCTCGGCATATTCCCTGATTTCCGCTCCCAAGAGCGCAGCCGACTTGGCAAATGCAAAAGAAAGCTCCGGCGCATTGACTTGGCCGTCCTCTGCAAAGCCGATGGCGCCCGCCACATGCTCGGACAGCCCCTTTTCCAGCCGGCGCGCTTCATCCCCTGAAAGCCATTCTGCCCGGCTGCCTGACGCAATCTGCAGGGAAACCGATCTTTTCAGTTCCTCCGCCTGCGCTTCGTTCACCGCCACCTTCAGCAAGCCTTTCCGCTGCAGCCCGATGTCGATGCCGCTGTACTCCTTCAGCTCCGCTGCCAATTCCGGAAACATCCGCCGGCTGGCTACAGCCAATTCAAACAGCGGATCGTCCGCGTCCATCTCCGCTTGCGCGGCAAGCATGCCGGCCGCAGCCCGGGATGCCTGCGCTCCCAGGCGTTCATTCTCCAGAAGAATCACGCTCTTACCCTGCTTCGCCAAATAATAGGCGGTCGCGCTTCCGATCACCCCACCTCCGATAACGGCAGCATCATATTTTTGTCCATTCATTCAAGCTCTCCCCCATTTGCGCAATTGCCGCACATAATCTTCAGCCGCTTGTTCCGGCCGATCCGCTTCCATGACTCCCGACAGCACCGCGATCCCGGCGGCGCCCGCATTCAAAACGTCCGGAACATGCTCCGGACGGATGCCTCCGATAGCGATGACCGGCACCGACAGACTCGATGCGACGGTTTTCAATTCCTGCAAGCCTCTGGCCGGCAAGCCAGGCTTCGAGCCCGTCGGATACACATGGCCAAAAATGACGTAATCGGCTCCCTGCCGCTCGCTGTCCACAGCCTCCTTCAGACTGTGCGACGAACGGCCGATCCGCAATCCGGGAAAAGCTTGCTTCACGCTGTTTACGTCAAGGCTTCGGCCTCCCAGATGAACACCCTTCACCCCAGCGACGCGCGCGACATCCGCGCGGTCATTGACAATCAATTTCGACAGCGGCATTCCCGCCGCTGCAAGCTCGCGGATGCAATCCAGCAGCATCCGCGCATCCGCCGCCTTCTCGCGGATATGGATCGCATCGACGAGAGGATGGATTCGCCGGGCAACCTCTTGAATTCTTTCGAATTCAAGTTTACCGGTCGAAATAATATGAAATTGGGGTACAAAAGTCATCCGTGTCTGCCCTCCCCTCAAAAACAAATAAAAAAGCCACTCGACGCATAGGCGAGTGGCAAGCATAATCAGCTTGGGGCACAACATCATCATACCCGAAACACGCTTCCAGTTCACTTTCCTACGCTGGCATTAACCAGATCAGGTTCAAAGGGATCGAAACCCGGCGTTTCATCTCAGCCTTGCGGCACCCCTAGTGTTCTGCGATGTCGTATTCAATTTCAGAATCAATTTACCATATATATGTGCAGCTGGCAAATGCGGTTTTTACGCGACAATTCATGATTTCCGGGCAAATCCGCTTGATTTTCCATCAGATGCTTGAAGTGCCGCCTGCTCAACCCGTTTCTCACATGATTAGCGCATCCGTGTTTCTCAAGGCATGCAAATTGGGAGCTCCAATCCCGAACATGGCGATCTTCAATTCAAGCTCCATCTGCTCGAAAGCCTCATGCAGCAGCTCGGCCGATTGTACGGCGGGGTCCAGCAAAATTCTGCCGAAGGCGGCCAAATCGGCGCCGAGCGCAATCGCTTTGGCCGCATCGAGCCCGTTTCGGATTCCCCCGCTGGCAATAATTGACGCGTCAGGCAAAGCAGCGCGCGCCTCCCGCACACATTCCGCTGTGGAGATTCCCCAGCCGGCAAACGTCTCCGCCGCCCTTCGCAGCACTTTGTCCGCCGACCGATGCTTCTCCACCTGAATCCATGACGTCCCCCCGGCCCCGGCGACATCAATGAAGCTCACGCCCGCTTCCGCCAGCTTGCGGGCAGCCTCCCCGCCGATTCCCCAGCCGACTTCCTTCACCCCGACCGGAACCTCAATGCTTGAGCATAAACGTTCGATTTTGGCCAGCAGTCCCTTCAGGTTCGTATTCCCTCCCGGTTGAAACACTTCCTGCAGACCATTCAGGTGCAGCACGAGAGCATCCGCTCCCACCAATTCCACTGCCCTCCGGCATTCGTCAAGGCCGTAGCCGTAATTGAGCTGCACCGCTCCCAGGTTGGCGAGAATCGGAATATCCGGGGCAAATTCCCGCACCTTGAAGGAGGCCGATAGCTCCTCACGTTCCAGTGCGGCCCGGGCCGACCCCACTCCCAATACCCAGCCCCTCGCTCCGGCGGCTTCCGCCAAATTCCGGTTGATGAGCGCCGCCTTCTCAGTGCCCCCGGTCATTGAGCTGACCATCAGCGGCGCCTTTAGCGGCTTATCCAAAAACACCGATGATAAATCGATTTCCGAAAAATCGATTTCGGGCAGCGGATTATGCCGGAAACGCCAGCGCTCAAAGCCAGTCGTGATATTTTCTCCCTGGACATTTTCGTTCAGGCAGATCCGGATATGCTCGCTTTTGCGTTTTTCCGGATCTTCCGATTTTTCTTCCTTCATCCGAATGCCCCTTTCGACAACTACTTTTGTTCTTGCTTGAACAACAATTTTGCACAATAATCTATAATATCGCTTCTGCGGATAATACCGATAAAAATCGCTTTATCGTCGATTACGGGAACAAAATTCTGCACCTTGGCCAAAGAGATAAGGTCTTCGATTTGCGAATCCACATGCACCGGTTTGTTATGCATTCTTTGCGGAACATCTTTCAGATAGGCTTTATGGGAGGATTCGAAACTCAAGCCGGCCGTGTTTTTCAGCTTCCACAGCAAATCCCCCTCAGTGATGGTCCCCACATATCTGCCGTCCTGATCCAACAGCGGAACCGCCGAAAACCGATGGTACTCCATCCGTTCCAGCGCCTGCCTTATTGTGGAATCCGGAGACAGGCAGACGACCTCATTTTTCGGAACCAGAAAAAAAGCGATATTCATCCGTTAACTTCCTTTCTTCAGATGTAAGCATGCACTCTATATTATTATGACAAATCTTCTGGTGATAGAGCAAGCGGACATTATCCCGGATGAACGTCCAAAAAATCCCGTAAAAAAAAAGAAACGGAATATTCAATGCCGCAGCTTGGGCAGAGATAAAACCGTTCCAGCACGAAACTTAATCAGCAGTCCCAATTCAGAAGACAGCTTGACCAGCTTATTTTACGACTTTTCCGCTGTAAGCGCTGATGACGCCAAGCAGGTGAGCCAATTGGGTTTTGCCGCTTTTGCTTAATATTTTGGCCGCCTGTTTGCTGCGCATTCCGCTTTGGCAGTAGAGATAAATCGGTTTGTCATTGGGAAAATCGTTGATGCGGTTTCTTAATTGCGACAAAGGTATATTGACCGCTCCCTGGATATGCCCTCTTTGATATTCATGCGGTTCACGCACATCCGCCAAAAAATTGTCTTTCTGCTGCAGCTCCTTTTGGAAGTCCGGGTCTTTCAGCGTCTTGAGTCCCTTAGTCGGAGCAAATCTGGAATAAATGAACCAGGCTGCCAAGGCAAAGATAAGAATGTTGATAACCGTTGACGAATCCATTGTTTCTTCTCTCCTCAATCCATGATTTATACTTGTTGAAGCATTGCTAGTCGTCGAACTCCACTTCCCCGGGCCAAGCCATCATGCCGCCGGACATATTGACGACATTATACCCCCGCTCGCTTAAATAATCGCAAACCATACCGCTGCGATTGCCGCTTCGGCAAACCACGATCAATTCTTCATCGGGATCGATCTCTTCCAATCGTTGGGTGATTTGTCCCATCGGGATATGAATGGCTCCGGGAATATGTCCGGAAAGCCACTCCTCAGGCTCCCGCACGTCGAGAATTCGAAACTTCGCTTTTCTCCGCAGTCTGTCAAGGACTTCCTGGGGAGATTGACCCCGATATTTCGCCATGAGCCATACTCCTCCTGTATCCGTTAAAAAATAATTTCCCACCAAATTTTAATGACAGTAGCCGCGATTAATGCCGCAAGAATGCCCTGCAGCACCTTCACATTCATCCTCTTGCTGATTTTCGCTCCGAGTGGAGAGGCCACGGTGCTGGCCACAACCATGACCAATGACGGAATGAGAAGCATATGTCCCCCCATAAATTTGCCCACGGTAGCGCCAATGGAGGAAATGAATGTGATCGCAAGCGAAGAGGCGATGGCCACCCGGGTTGGTATTTTGAGAATCACCAGCATAACGGGCACGATGATAAATGCGCCCGCAGCTCCGACGATACCGGCCAATATTCCGATAACTCCGGATAATACGGCAGCGAGCGTTTTATTAAATGTTACCTGGCTGTAGTCAATATCATCCCTGCCTTTTTTGGGCATAAACATCATAATCGCGGCAATCAGCGCAAGCACGGCATAGGTCAGATTAATCGCAGTATCCGGCAAAAATTTCGAGCCGTATCCGCCGACAAAGCTGCCGACTACAATCGCGACACCCATTACAAGAACCAAGGACTTGTTAATATAACCTCCCTTGCGAAATGCGAATATCCCCGCCAAAGTCGCGAAGAATACCTGAACGGCGCTGATTGCGGAAACCTCTTGGGCGGTGAAAGCGGCAAAGCCGAGAATGGGCGGAATATATAACAGCATCGGATATTTAATGATAGAACCTCCGATGCCGACCATTCCGGATATCATCGAGCCGACAAAACCGATTAAAAACAAAGTGAGAATAAATCCTGGATCGAATGTGCTGTCCATTATGTTCTGACCTCCTGGAATAAAAAAGAAGCATACAAATACCCGTATAGGTATACTATACGACGCTGCGGGAGCCAAGTCAACCATTGCTTCATTTGTTCAGTTCTAGGCGAATACCGTTACAAAACGGTTCGAGTCACATAAGATAGAGCATTCAAGATTTCAACAGAATGGAGCATGCCTGTGTCTGAAGATCGACAGCTTGCCGTCTTGGTCTTGGTGTTATTCGTTTTGCTGGTCATTGTTCTGTTCATCCTAATGTAAAGCCTTTTTTATAATGTCACCGTTCTTCCGCCAGAACATTCATTACGTCTCTGACAATATTCAAGACAATCGGCCCCGAACCCGGGGAAAGGTTTAATGCGGCCACACTGATCGCGTATCTAGGAGATTCCACCGGTCCGAACCCGGTAAACCACTGGTTGACTTTCTCCCTGCGCCCTTCATCGAGAGTTTGAGCGGTTCCCGTCTTTCCGGCCAAATTCCATTTGGCTGTCCCCAGCATTTGTGCCGTTCCATGGTCTACAGTAAGCTCCATATCGCTGAGAATCTGCCGTGCCGTCATCATGGACACGGCCGGTTTACCGCCCCGAAGCGTCTGCTCTTCAAATCTCATTTTCGTCAGCCCGTTGGCATACCGAATTTCTTTAACCACTCTGGGTCTAAACACTACTCCATGATGAAGCAGCGTCACGACAAGATTGGCTCCCTGCAGCGGAGTGATCCGCACATCCCGCTGACCGATCGCCGTCTGCACGATTACCCCTTCATCCTGCGAATCGGTGCGTTCGTCGAAAAGCCGGCCTTCTTCCTCGGAGTCAAATTGCCTGAAGCTTTTTCCGGAAATCACCGAATCTGACGACCACCCCACGGGTACCGTAATTCCCAGCTTGGCCGCATAGCTGCTGAGCTGCTGAGCGGTCAGGCGTTCGGCTACTTTGGCAAAAACGATATTGCAGGATTGAGCATAAGCCTCCTCAAAGCCGAGCCGCCCATGGCCCCCCTTTTTCCAGCAGGAAAAACCGTATTTACCGAGCTCCCCTCCGCAGAAGAAGGTTTCATCCCGCTTGACGACCCCTTCCTCCAAGGCCGCAGCCGTTATGACCGTTTTAAATACGGAGCCCGGCGTAATGGCTTTCAGTGCCATATTGGCCCAGCTGTTGTCCTGCGGCTTGACATGATTCGGATCAAATGCCGGCCGGCTGGCCATCGCTATTACATCCGCGTTGGCAGCGTCGAGGACGACGACCGCCCCCTTTTGCAAACCGTATCGGTCCATGATTCGTTCGACCTTCTCTTGGATGGAGAGATCGAGAGTCGTTACGATTTTCAGAGGATAAAAGGGATTGCCGAGGCCAATCATCCTGGTGGACAAGCCCTTCAATGGGGTATCATCCGCACCCGTATAATAAGCGAGCGAAATCGGCCCAGCGCCCTGAAGAAAGGAATCGAACGTTTTTTCCAATCCTGAAGCTCCCAATCGGCTGGATAAGGATAATTTTCCTGCAGAAATCAGTGTGGGATACAATTCGGCGACCCGCTTCGGATCCTGACCTGTAAATCCGATCAATTGACTTGCCGCTCCGGAGCCGCTGTAACGAATCTGCACCGGAAGAATGACAACGCCGGGGATTTGCAAGCTTTCTATGCGTTTAATTTGTTCCGGGCCAAGCGAATACGGAACGGCGCTTCCCGATTCGCTCCAGAATGCCGGCCGGTTCAGCCTTTTCACAAAGCCGTTCCATTGTTCGGGAGTCGTCCGCAGAATCTTGGACAATTCCCCTTGCCTGCCGCCGCTGTCTTTCAGCTTCAGCTGATCGGGGAGTACGGCCAGGCCGGTCCGCCATTGTCCGGTCAGCGGTTGAAGGCTGCGGTCATAAAAATTTCCGCGCCCATCCTGAAGAATCAGCTGCTTCGAACGCTGCAGCACGGAACGTTGAAGCAAATTGATATTGCCGGAGGAATAATGCTCCGCAGCCAGCACCTGAATCGACAGCAATTTGCCGATCAACAGGAATATAAAGGATGCCAATATTAAAAGGGCAATGAACATTCTTCTTTTCAATGCCGAGACCTTCCCGTGTTGTTGTTATCGTAATCGTCAAATTCAGTATTTACCATCTCCATTAGCTTTAAACGACAAAAAGACGGGGCTGTACCAAAAGTCTGAGTTCGTTAAATGAATGAATACAACAGCGGCTGGATAGGGATAGACCTGCTCCAACCGCTTTTTTAATGACCTAAATTGATCTTTCTGAAACTGATCTTTAAGGGGCTTTTGGGACGGCCCCGCCGTGCATGTCAATTTAGTTCCGGCTTAAAGTGCTCAAAATCTGAACTTGCTCAACGAATCCTTCAGCGAATTGGATACGGTTTCCAACTTATCGGATAGCTGCACCAATTCCTCACTGACATTCAATTGCTCCGAGCTTAATGAAGCAACTTCCTCCGAGGTCGCCGAGGATTGCTGAGACACGGCGCTGACGCTTGCCATCGCTTCGGAAAGCACCCTTTGTGACTCCTCAAGCTGTTGAATCGAGCCTGTCACATCATCCAGCTGGAGAATAAACTGCTGCATGTTCTCTTGAACATTTTTAAAGATCAAATCGGCTTCTTTGACGGAATCAATCTGCTCCTGGAACAGCGGGTACGCTTCCGACATGACGGAAACCGTCTCGTCGATTTCGGTTTGAATCGTCTCGGTGATTTGTCCGACCACATCGATCGATTGACGGGATTGGTCGGCCAGCTTGCGGATTTCATGCGCAACCACCATAAAGCCCTTGCCTGCGGCGCCGGCGCGGGCCGCTTCGATCGTGGCGTTCAGCGAAAGAATGTTGGTTTGTTTCGTAAGATTGTTAAGGACTTCAAGGATTTTGCGGATCGATAGCGTGCTTTCTTTTAATTGGTTTACTTTTTCCACCATGGATCTGGTAATTTCTTCGGTAGCATTCGTCTTCTTGATCAGCTCGCCCATATATTCAATCCCTTGATGGCTGACCTTTTCCATTTCGGAGGCGGCTGAACCCATTTTGATATTGGCTTGTACAACATGGTCCATCTGTGTGCTGATATGCTGGGTGAGATCATTGCCCCGTTCCGCTTCGACGGCCAAGGTGGCGGCTCCGTTCGCAATCTCCTCGGTGGCTATCGAAATCTCCTTGGAAGCGATAGCCGTTTTTTTCGAGGAATCCGACAGCTCGGCGGCATTATTCAGCACCTCTTGCGCCGACAGGTTGGTCTGCTTAACCAGAAGCATGATCTGTTCCATCATCGTGTTAAAGCTGTCACCCACCTGACCGATTTCGTCCTTGCTGCGGAATGCGGTTCGCACATTCAAATTCCCTTGTGCGCCTTGCTGCATTAAGTTACGGAGCTCGACCAGCGGCCTTCCGATCATGCGAACCACCAAATATCCGATAAGCACTGCCAATAATGCGGCCGCTCCGGCAATTCCAAAGGTTGCCCAGAAGATCTTGTCGGTTCCCTCCAGCAGCTCGCTGAGCGGCGCGGCGCCAACCAAAAACCAACCCGTGCTTGCCGATCTGCTGACAACGACCAATTGTCCGTTATAGTTGAATTCCTGCGGCTCCTGCTTGGATGTATCCACAGGAATATCGGTTTTCGCGCCGATGCTCTTCTCATCCGCGGCCATCATGACGGTTTTATCGGGGTTTATCAGCATCGTGCTCCCGCTTTTCGCTATTTGAATATTTTTCAGCTGTTCCAAATAAGGATGCACTCGGATTTCCACGACAAGGGCGCCAAGATTTGTTCCGGCAACGGTGTCCCACCATAGTCTGCCCACTGCAATTTTGCTTTCCTGCCCATTCGATTGGCCGGCAATTCCGAAGAATTTCTGATGAGTATCCATCCAGAACGGCTTGCCATCCTTGGCAATTATTTTTTTATACCAATCCTGATTTTTATAAGAATCATCAATACGGCCAAATGAAGAAAAGCTAGGAAGATCGCTGCCCGAGAAAAAATTGATGCCTGCGATCTCTTTGTTAGCAAGCGCATAGCTGTTGAATTTTTCTGTCAGTTTTTTGGTAATCATCAATTTATCGAATGAGTCACTGGCATTGTTGAGTTGTCTTAACATATCTTTGATTGAGGTGTCCAGCATCATCTGTGTGGTTATATTCTCGTAATTTTTAAACTGCAGATCCAGCCGCCCGACGCTTTGATCCATCGTTTTCATCGAAGTATCGGCCACTTCTTTGGTAATGACGTCTTTGGATATGTAATAAGAGATGAGGCCTGCCAAAAGCACAAAAAAAACGATGCTTACAAAGAAGTTCAGAAACAGCTTCAGACCAACCGATTTCGTTAGGTTCATCTGTCTAAAATCCCCAAGTGAACTCATCAAAGATGAGATTCGTTTCTTCCAAATCGAGGCATTTTTACTTTGATTGTTTGCTTGATTCAAACTTTCTCACCGTCCTAAATTTCTGGTTATGTTAAGCTAATTATGCATTATTTTCTTTTCGACAGTATTTGCCAAAATCCCTCTATTCCACGACAAAAAAATAAAAATTAGTAAAAATGATCTAGGAGTCTGTCTGAAGTAATCAAGATCGTGAATATTTATTCAATTTAAAAATTATTCCGAAAAAGGGATGGCACTTCACCGCTGTTAAAACCAGAAATATGATTGGATTTTTAAGGTTAATTCCCGGTTTTGAAGGCGGACGTAAACTTTCCGTGCTCATTCCCTTATTCCTCCATACTCCATTTGAATAAAAATTCACGAAAATCATCGGTCGGACAGACTCCTAGTGGTTGTCCGATGGAAGCAAAAAACCGCCGCGCTCGGGACTTTTTCGATCATCGGAATCTTCGGTCTATCTTTTTTGCATCCGCATCAAATCCATCGGCTTGACCGGGAATTCCGCTTTCATGCTGACGATTTGCAGGGGATGCCTGGCTGCATCCAGCAAATGTCCTTCCTCATCCCGGAGCTCTCCGATTGTCTGTTTGAAAAGCGTGCCGTCAGGACCGAAAAATTCTGCCTCCTGACCGGGTTTGAAATGATTTCTCTGCTGAATCGCGGCAATCTGCGAAACGGGATCATAATCAAGCACAACTCCCGCAAAATCATAGTCGGCGCTTTTATCCTCCGGGGTATAAATATGATCCTCATGATCGGGCTCATCAAAATAATATCCGGTATTCAGCGGACGATTCGCCGCTTTGTGAATTTCTTCAAGCCAATCCTCGTTCAATACATAATGCTCGGGATCGTCGCAATACGCATCAATGGCCCGGCGATATGCGTTGACGACAGTCGCCACATAATGAAGACTTTTCATTCTGCCCTCAATTTTCAAGCTGTCCACTCCCGACTCAATAAGCCCAGGAACCGCTTCGATCATACTCAGATCTTTGGCGCTCATCATAAACTTGTCGTCATCGGACCCAGTTAAGGATATGGGCGGCTGTTCCGCGCCTTCCTCGAACAAGTCGTATTTCCAGCGGCATGACTGGCAGCAACCACCGCGATTGGAGTCGCGGTCGGTAAAATGGTTCGAAAGCACGCAGCGGCCCGAGTAAGATGAGCACATGGCTCCGTGGATGAACGTTTCGATTTCGATGTCCACATGCCGCTTGATGTCCCTGATCTCCGCGAAGCTTGCCTCGCGCGCCAACACCACTCTGGACACGCCTTCCTCTTTCCAGAATTGGACGGCCTGCCAATTCATCGTCGATTGCTGCGTGCTCAAATGGATTTCCAAGCCTGGAGCTGCGCGTTTAGCCGCTTCGATAATGGCCGGATCCGCAGTAATGATGGCGGCGATCCCCACATCCTCAAGATCCTTCAAATAACTTTCCAGACCGGGCAGGTCTTCATTGTGCGCATAAATATTCGTGGCCACGAACACCTTCGCCCCGTATTTCGCGGCAAATTCGACTCCCTCGCGCATTTGCGCAATGGAAAAATTATCGGCATTGGACCTAAGGCCGTACTTTTGGCCGCCGATATATACCGCATCCGCTCCGTAATGAACGGCAAATTTCAGTTTTTCCAGACTGCCGGCCGGGGCAAGCAATTCCGGTTTGACCAGCCTTTCCCGGATCGGCGCCGCAGCTTTGGTTACCGCCAACGTCATGTCCCCATCTCCTTTTTAGGCATCGTGATGAAATAACTTCCACTAGAACATCACGAGCCCTAGTCCGTTAATAGACTTGCTCTTTGTAATAAAACCCGAAAGTCAATTCCCGTTTCGGGTCCTGCAGCCGCTTGATTTGTTCCAACCATTCGGGGTTCAACCGATAAGCGCCGGGATCGGATAAATAAGCTTCAACCGCTTCCCGGTAAACTCGGACGACAAGCTCATTGTATTCTGTCGTTTTCATCAAGCCTTCGATCTTGAAACTGTCGATCCGCCCCTCCATCAGTTCATGCAAACCTTCAATCATGCAGATATCGTCCGAGCTCATGATATGGGTGCCGTTGACGTCCTCATAGATGGGAAAAGCCAGCTCCCGGCGCTCCATCTCGACCAAATACAACCCGCGTTCCTTGTCCGCGGCCCGATCAGCCGGTTTGCCCCGATGCTCGAAATAGCTTTTGACAAGCTCGCGTTTGGAATGATAAATGTTCGTCATTCCGTGCACCTGAACCTGTATTTCCACCAGGGCGTTACGTTTGATTTCGAGAACTTCCTCCATATTCAATTCCCGGGCCAATATTGCCCGGGAAGCTCCCTTGTCCGCCCAATAATTCGCCGTGGCATAATTGGTCGAGGTCATTTCGGCGCTCCAATGCAGCTTCAGTCCCGGAGCATGCTTTTTAGCGGTCACCAGCACAGCCGGATCACCGAACACAATGGCCTCCACGCCAAATTGCTCAAGACGCCGCAAATAATCGGGAAGCTCCGCGAGCGCCTCATTGTTCATGATCTGATTGACGGAAACGATAATCCGGGCTTGCCGGCCGCGGGCAATATCCACCGCTTGGGCAATTTGCTCCAGCGGAATATCGCCGGGAAGTCGCAAACCGTATTTTTGCTCCCCGATATTGACCGCATCCGCCCCCGCCTCGACCATTCTCGACACTTCTTCGAGCGAACCGGCAGTGACTAGGATTTCCGGCCTGTATGACATGGATCGCTTCACTCCAATTCATCATCTTGAAAATTCATTTCCACTGAAAATGCGTTTTCCATTATATCTCATTTTTGACCGATTTTCGAGGCGTTCTTTTTGCTGATCTCGATGTTTTTCAGATGTTGTGGGAGGGTTTCGGCAAAATAATGGGCGTTTGTTCCGTCCTTTTTCGTTACATAGAAAAAGTACTTGGTCTTCTCCGGATAGAGCGCCGCCTGAATTGCCGAAATGCTGGGACTGGCGATCGGTCCGGGAGGAAGTCCCTCATGAAGATACGTATTGTAAGGGCTTTTGGTTTGGTACAGGTCTCCTTCAATCAGTTTTTCCTTTTGATGTCCCAAAGCATACTGCACCGTTGCGTCGATTTGGAGCATCATCGGAGGCTTGTCATGCAGGCGGTTATAGATAACCCCGGCCACGATCGGGCGTTCCTCGGGAAGCACGACCTCACGCTCCACCAAGGAAGCGACGGTCAGCATTTGATGGAAGCCGATCCCCAGCTTGTCCAGCTGCTTCCGCCAGCCGACAGGCAGCGAATCGATCCGTTTATCGAACTCCAAAAGCATCCGTTCAATGATATCCTTCTCGCTGCTTCCTTTTTTCAGCTCGTAAGTTTCCGGAAATAGATAACCCTCCAATGGATATTTAATGGAAGCATTAACCGGAATATCGTTGATGTATTTTGCGGAAAACTGCTTGGGTTCCGAAACAAGCCGCAGAAATTTGGATTTGTCCGCTATTTTCAGCTCGGCCAATTTATCGGCAATTTGTTCTGCCGTGTATCCCTCGGGAATCGTAAAGCGGTCCGTTTCCTCCTTGACCGTATCCCCGCTGTTCAGCATCCGGATGATTTCATCGAGCGGCGTTCCTTTCGTGACGGCGTATTCCCCTGCCTGAAAGTGCTGCCCTTCATTGCGATATTTCAAATATAATTTGAAAATAAAGCCGTTGCGGATCAAACCGTTTTGTTCCAATAGGGAGGCAATTTGCGAAGAATTCATCCCCTTGTCAATCGTAATATGCACCTCTTCCATTGACGCCTTTACCGGCTGGAGGGCAGAGACGGCGTAAAGGGCGCTTGCTCCGACAGCGCCCAAAAAAAGCAGAACGACAATGATTGTCCAAACTGCGGCCTTCGGCATGATCCTTTTCGGATGCTCCTGCGCATCCGGTTTGGTTTCTTCTTGCTGTGTCATTCCCGGCACGTTTTCCTCTCCCTATCTTGGATATGCACTGCGAATATTGGGCATGGGAAAAGAGCGACCGCGTCGCCCTGATATTGTCCTGCCCGTTTTATTCGTTCAAATGATCGGCAAATGTCATCTCGTCGTACAGTTCGGCCACATCTTCCCATTCGTCGTCATCCTCAATCGACTCCAACTGCAGTTCTCCGTTTTCGTTCCGAAGCACGCGAAAAATGGCTACCTCGTCCTGCTCCGCCAGCTCATCGGATTGCATAACGGCATATATTCTGTCTTCCAGGCCAAATTCGCTGAGAAGCCGGTAAACAGACGATTCTTTCCCTTCGTCAAAAAGAACGATATCCTCGCCGTATTCATCGCGCACCAGGCTGGAAGGCTTCAAATCTTTTCGCGAAAAGCCAGTCACTGTCATCGTCTCCACCCTGTTGGTATTCGGTTAATCCGTTTCTTCATTCATTTCGGCGAGCAGAGTATGGAACGTTTCCTCAACCATGTTCCATTCCTCTTCATCGTCAATCGTATACAGCGTAATGTCATCGCCGTCCTCTTCGTAGCGGAAAGCATAAACCTCGTCCACATCGGCTTCCCCGTCGGACGGAATCAGCATCATATATTTTTGATCCGAGCCGTCAAGCTCGAATTTCATGAGGACTTCAAATTCTTCCTCATTGCCATCCTCATCGGGGATGTATATCACTTCGGGTTCTTCCGTTTCAAATTCTTTATTTTTCATACGTCACCTCATTGATTTGATTTTGTATCCAAATAGCCCTGAAGGATAAACACGGCAGCCAGCTTATCAATCACTTGCTTCCGTTTTTTGCGGCTGACATCCGCTTCAAGAAGCGTTCGCTCCGCGGAAACAGTCGTTAATCTTTCGTCCCAAAGATGGACGGGTATTTCTAATATTTGTTGCAAGGATTGGGCAAATTCCATGCAAATTTCACCACGGGGTCCGATCGTTCCGTTCATGTTTTTAGGCAGGCCGACAACAATTTCCGAAACCTCGTATTGCTCCATCAGCTGCCGAAGCCGCTCAACATCCCGTTCCCAATCCGTCCTGCGGATCACTTCCACACCCTGAGCCGTCCACATCATTTCATCGCTGACGGCCACCCCGATCGTTTTATCGCCGTAATCCAGACCCATCAGTCTCATATGCCGCTCCCATAGAATACCAATTGGCCGATGGATGACCATCGGCCTCGTATTTGCTTATTTCAAATGTGTTTTTAGATAAGATTTAACCAATTCCTCAATCAATTCGTCCCGTTCCCGCTTTCGTATCAGGCTGCGAGCGTTGTTATGACGAGGAATATAGGCAGGATCTCCGGACAAAAGATAGCCGACAATCTGATTGATCGGATTATAACCCTTCTCCTCCAAAGCCTCATATACAGCCACGATGATTTCTCTTGGCGCGACTTCGACTTCTTCAGATCTGACGTCAAACTTCATGGTTTTGTCCATGGAACTCATCAAGCGGCACCTCCCCTAAAACTCAGCCTTCCGGCAGCCGACGCGCAAAATTCAGCAGCATATTCCGCAGCATATACGGTTATAGAAGTTTATATTCTCTGCGGCGAGGAAAATTCCTTTTTTTGCGAATTCATTTCCAATCAGCCAGCATTTCTTCGACTCTCCGCAGGGCATCCTGAAGCTTGGATGGATCCTTCCCTCCGGCCTGGGCCATATCGGGTCGGCCACCACCGCCGCCGCCGCACAGCGCAGCCGCCTCCTTGACGATTTTACCGGCATGGTAGCCTTTGGCAACAAGATCTGGAGTAACGGAGGCAATCAGCTGGACTTTGTCATCGGCGACAGACCCCAGAACGATCACCGCAGAACCGAGCTGGTTCTTTAATTGATCGGCCATGCTGCGCAGCGATTCCATGCTGCCTGCGCCGACTTTGGCGACAAGCGCGGGAGTACCACCGATCGATTTGACCTGTCCGGCAAGAGAACCCGCTTCGATGCCGCTTAGCTTGTCGCGAAGCGACTCATTATCGCGTTCCGCTTCCTTGAGCTGCTGCAGCAGAGCTTCAACCCGTTTGGGAATCTCCTGAATGCCCGCTTTCAGCAAGGAGGCCGCTTCCTTCAGCAGATCCGTCTGACGATCGATAAAAGCATAAGCATGTCTGCCGGTCACCGCTTCAATCCTGCGGATACCCGAACCGATGCCGCTTTCGCTGACAATCTTGAAAAGAGCGATCTGGCTCGTGCTCTTTACGTGGCAGCCGCCGCACAGCTCAATGCTGTAATCGCCGACCTGCACAACCCGGACCACATCCCCGTATTTCTCGCCGAACAGGGCCATGGCTCCCATTGCTTTCGCTTCCGCCAGCTTCTTATATTGAATTTGCAGCTCTGTGTTTTTCCAGATCTGCCTGTTGACTCTGTGTTCGATGTCCGCCAGTTCTTCCGGAGCTATGCTTCCGAAATGTGAGAAATCAAACCGCAGCCGTTCCGGCTCAACCAGCGAGCCGGCCTGATTGACATGCTCGCCGAGCACCTCCTTCAACGCCTTATGCAGAAGGTGGGTAGCGGTATGGTTTTTGACGACATCGTCCCTGAACTCGGCGGACACCGCAGCAGTTACCGTATCGCCCACGCGGAACGAGCCCGATTCTACCCGAACTGTATGCACATGCTGCCCGTGGGGAGCTTTGCCTACATCCTCGACAACCGCTCTGGCCGTGCCCTTGGTCAGCGTGCCGTGGTCGCTGACCTGCCCGCCGCTCTCCGCATAAAAGGGCGTGCGGTCGAGCAGGATCCGGCATTCCTGCCCTTCCCCGACCAAATCCACAAGCTGCTGCCCCACCACAATACCGATGATTTTAGCATTTATCCCCAACTCATTATATCCAACAAATTCACTTTTAACCGTAAAATCGTCAAGCGGCCCGCCCTGAACATTCATGCTGCCGGTATCCTGTCTCGCCGATCTGGCGCGTTCCCGCTGCTCTTCCATCGCCGCCTGAAATCCGGCTCGGTCCACGGTCAACCCTTTTTCGCGAGCGTAATCCTCGGTCAGATCGAACGGAAAGCCGTAAGTGTCATACAGCTTGAAAGCTTCGGCTCCGGGTATTTCCCCGAGCCCCCCGTCAAGCGCGCGTTCGGTGAGCTCCGCCAGAATGCCCAAGCCTTCGGTCAGGGTTTCGTGGAATCTCTCCTCTTCGGTGCGGATCACTCTGATGATGAAATCCTTTTTATCGACGACTTCGGTATAATACATTCCCATGATCTCCCCGACAACGGGCACGAGCCGGTACAGGAAGGGCTGATCAATACCGAGAATTTTGCCGTAGCGCACCGCCCTGCGGAGAAGGCGGCGGATGATGTAGCCTCGGCCTTCATTGGAAGGAAGAACGCCGTCCCCGACGGCAAACACAACCGTACGGACATGGTCGGCAATCACCTTCAAGGCGACGTCGAATTCCTCGGATTCCCGATACTTCACACCCGCAATGCTGCAGGTTTCCTGAATGATCGGTTGAAACAGATCGGTGTCGAAGTTGGAATCAACATTTTGCAGGATTGAAGAGAAGCGTTCCAGACCGGCGCCCGTATCGATATTTTTGTTGGGCAGCGGCGTCAAGGAGCCGTCTTTATTGTGATTGAACTGGGAAAACACAAGATTCCAGATTTCCAAAAACCGCTCGTTCTCGCCGCCCGGCCGGCATTCCGGATCGGACAAGTCCCCGAAGTCGTCGCCCCGGTCAAAAAAGATCTCCGTGCAGGGGCCGCACGGTCCTTCACCGATGTCCCAGAAATTGTCTTCGGTTTTGTAAATACGGTTTGTCGGAATCCCGATTTTCCGGTTCCAGAAAGCATACGCTTCTTCATCGTCGGGATAAACGGTTACGGACAGGCGCTCCGGATCGAAGCCGATCCACTTCGGGTCGGTCAAAAATTCCCAAGCCCAGGTGATGGCTTCCTCTTTGAAATAATCCCCGATCGAAAAGTTCCCGAGCATCTCGAAAAACGTATGATGGCGCCGTGTTTTTCCCACATTTTCGATGTCATTGGTGCGGATGCATTTTTGCGCATTTGCGATTCGCGGATTGTCGGGCTTGACGCGCCCGTCGAAATAAGGCTTGAGCGGAGCCATTCCGGCGTTGATCCACAGCAGCGAAGGATCGTTGTGCGGAACGAGCGATGCGCTCGGTTCAATTTTATGTCCCTTGCCGGCAAAAAAATCGAGCCATTTTTGTCGAATTTCACTTGATTTCATAGGAATTTCATCCTCCGATGGCTTGAATAAAATAAAAAAAGCCCCTCATATCAGGGACGAAAAAACTTCGCGGTACCACCCTGGTTAGTGCCATGCCGGGCCAAGCCATGCATGCAGTCGCCTCTTGCAGCCGATAACGGAGCCGCCCGTTGGAGTTTGTCCACACTCGGAAATCAGCATTCGGCCGCTCTTTGTCATGGAGACTCTTCCAGCCTTGATCCCGACGGGAACAAGGAGCCTCTTCTCTGGATAACGGTCTTCGGCCTACTTGAATTTCTTCTACGCTTTCTTATTGATCAACCTTTATTCACTCAAATAAAAATTATAAACTTCCGATTACTCGATGTCAATATTGATCCGGTCACTTATCCGGCATCTTCCCATACTCCGCTTCCGCAAACAATGAATACAATTGACTCCCTCTCCCTAAGCAGGGGTTCGTTCAATGTAGAAGCGGTAAACATGCTGCAAAATCACCTTCATCACGGCAAACAAAGGGACGGCCAGAATCAGTCCGATCACACCCGCCAGTTCTCCGCCAACCAGCAGGGCGAAAATGATCATCAACGGGTGCATATGCAGCGTTCTGCCCACGACCTGGGGAGAGACGACATTGCCTTCAAGGATCTGCACAACCATGTTGACAATTACGACCATCAGCACCATTTTCATCGAAATGGTCGAAGCCATCAGAATAGCCGGCGCCGCTCCGAAAAACGGCCCCAAATAAGGAATGATGTTGAATATCGCGACGAGACTGGCCAACAGCAGCGGATAGGGCATGCCGATCAGCCGGTAGCCGATGTAGGAGAGGATGCCGACAATCAAACAGACCAATAACTGCCCGCGGATATAATTGCCCAAGGCCGTATCGATATCGATCAGCAACCGGATGGTTTTCTTCCGGTGAGCTTGAGGAACGACGGCTAGAGCCGTCTTTTCAATCAACTGGTAATCTTTCAGCATATAGAAGGCCAGAAACGGAATGATGAATGCGACAAACAGCATATTCAGCGTGCTGCCGATTTCATTGACGAATTTGGATACCGATCGGGAGATTTGGTTTTCCATATTGATCAGCGAACGGTTGATGCCTTCACGGATACTGTCCGGAAGCAGTTTATTCCGGTTTATGCCGTCATACCAATTCTGAGCCTTCATGGTCAGCTGCGGCATGTGCTCATTCAGCTCTTTCAGCTGCTTCATAAACATCGGAATCAGATTCAGCATGATGACTGTAACCGATGTAATGAATACGGCGTAAATCAACAGCACGGCGACGGTTCGCGGAACTTTCCTTTCATTCAGCAGCCGGACGATCGGATTGAGCATATACGAGATGATCATCGCGATCAAAAACGGCGCCAAAACAGCACGCAAGAACACGTAAACATTCATAATCAGCGGTTTGATGAGTAAAAATATATAGAGAATCGCTAGCAGCAGAAGAAGATAAATCATTGCGACAAACAAACGATTCTTCGTAAATTTTTCCATGCGACATGCTCACCGTCCCAGGTTTCTTTTAACAGTATATGTACAACCTGCACCGGTTCATTCATTCGTTTGAAGGCAAAAAAACGCCCGGCTCCTTTATCCGAAAAATCGGATCGAACCGGACGCTCTGGCAGCGCATGATTAATTCGCGTGGATTTGCTGCGGGATTTCCTCTTCGAAAAAAAGATCATCCAGCGAGCTCAGCGTTCCGTCTTCTTCCACTTGATAGACGGACATTTTGTCGCCGTTAACCGTCAATTCGATAAAGCATCCCCAGCAGTAAAACTGGTGGGAGCCGATTTTACCTATATCCTTGGAATTACAGTTTGGACATCGCATCATGCGGCGCTGCTCGGCGGAAATGCAGACGTGCTTGGAAATATCCTTGGAATTACAGTTTGGACATCGCATCATGAGAATCACCTTGCTTCCTATTCGATTAATGAAAAGAATCCAACCCATCTATTTCGAAGCCTATTATTTGTCTACCCAAATTGTCGTTGAAATAAACATCCGCCTGCCCGACTGGACCAAAAATTCAATGCTGCCCGTCCCACGTCAGGCGGTATAGCTATTCAAGCAAATTCGGAAGGCTGAAATCCCTTCTATATTGTAATACGAAGTTATTTACGCAAACGATTCACAATGGTTGCGGCAATTTCCGCAGCTCTGTGAATTTCCTCTTCCGTATTGCCCCAGCCGAAGCTGAACCGGACGGCCGAATGGGCAATCTCCGGGGACAGATTCATAGCCTCAAGCACATGGGATAATTCAAATGATCCGGAAGTGCAAGCAGACCCGCTGGAGGCGGCTATGCCCTCAAGATCAAAATTCATCAGCAGAGTTTCCGTATCCGTCCCGGGAAAGCTGACGTTCAAAATATGCGGCAATCTCCTGTCGGAATTGCCGTTCACGATAAATCCCGATTCCGGATTCAGACAGGACTGCAGCGTAAGCAGGAATCGCTGCCGAAGCCGCTCCATCTGCTGCCGTTTCTCGGACAGGTTCTCCTTGGCGAACTGAACCGCTTTGGAGAAGCCGACGATTCCGGCGACGTTTTCCGTTCCCGCCCTGCGTTTGCGCTCCTGGTTGCCCCCGAACAAGACAGGCGACAGCCGAACGTGAGGAGAGACGTATAAAGCTCCGACTCCTTTGGGGCCGTTGATTTTATGAGCCGAAAATGTCATCAAATCGACGGGCAAGTCCGAAAGATCGATCTCTTCGCTGCCCAGCGCCTGTACGGCGTCGACATGAAACAGGATTCCCTGCTTCCGCGCAAAGCGGCCGATTTCCGATATCGGCTGAATCGTCCCTACTTCATTGTTGCCATACATGACGCTGATGAGAAAGGTTTCCGGCCGGACGGCAGCCTCAAGCTCCGTTAAACTGACCACGCCCGAGCCGTCAACGGGAAGATAGGTAACTTCATACCCGAGCTCTTCCAAACGACGGCAAGCGTTCAAAACGGCATGATGCTCCACTTGGGTAGTAATCAGATGTTTTTTGTCCTTCCCGTATGCATTGGAAACGCCGAACAGCGCCAGATTGTCGCTCTCGGTGCCGCCGCTCGTAAAAACAAGCTGTCCGGGTTGACAGCCTAATTCATTCGCTATGAGGTCTCTGGCGTCATTCAGGGCCTTGCGGGCGGCCCGGCCGTAGGCATGGATGCTGGACGGATTGCCGAAATGTCCGTTCAGATAGGGCAGCATGGCTTCGAATACAGCCGGCTGCAGCGGAGTTGTCGCCGCATGATCGAGATAAATGGAGGGTGTCATTTAGGCATCACCTTATATATAGAACATATAGCTGTCATGTTGTCCATCGTCTTGATAGTTGATGAGATGGGCCAAAGTGGTTGAATCCAGCACTTCGGCGATGCTGTCGCGGATGCGCATCCACAGGTCCCGCTTGGCCGGATCGTCCTCTTCGGTGAAATCAACAGGACTGATCGGTCCTTCCAATACGCGAATGATTTCGCCCGAATTGATCTCTTCCGGGGGTCTGGACAGAATGTATCCGCCGTAAGCCCCGCGGATGCTTTTGACCAAGCCGGCATTCCGAAGCGGTGCAACCAGCTGCTCCAAATAATGCTCCGACAGCTCGTTTTTTTCGGCAATGCTCTTCAGAGAAACGGGACCCTCGCCGTATTTGCCGGCAAGCTCCATCATAATCGTCAGTCCGTAACGTCCCTTTGTCGAGATTTTCAAACTAGCACCTCATTTTACAGCGATATAATACAATTTTTCCCTGTTTTTCTGAAAAAACTCAAGGTTTTCCAATGAGTATCTATATGTTATCACAATCCTGTCCCATATAGACCGAGAAACATTGACAGAAATATGAAACCGGCATCCGCTGTTCATTACCCATTATCACACATTATTCATATTATTCAAGTAAGAATTTGTTTGTCAATTTTCGTTTATGATAAAATATAGGACATAACCAATTGAAGCGGGGTATTCGAAAATGAATAAATCCAAAGCGGAAACGCGGATCGTCGTCGGCATGTCGGGCGGCGTCGATTCGTCCGTTTCCGCTCTGCTGCTCAAGCAGCAGGGCTATGACGTGATCGGGATTTTCATGAAAAACTGGGACGATACCGATGAATTCGGACACTGTACGGCCGAAGAGGATGCGGAGGACGTCCGCAGGGTTTGCGGCCAAATCGGCATCCCCTATTATACGGTCAACTTCGAGGAAGAATATAAGAACAAGGTGTTTGCCTATTTTTTGGACGAATATCAAAAAGGCCGCACGCCGAATCCGGATGTCATGTGCAACCGGGAAATCAAGTTCGGAGAATTTCTGAACAAGGCCATGCAGCTGGGAGCGGATTTCATCGCTACCGGGCACTATGCACGCATCGATGTTCTGGAAGGCCGCTATCGTTTGCTTCGGGGCATAGATCCCAATAAGGACCAGTCCTATTTCCTGCACCTGCTTGGACAATCCCAGCTTTCCAAAGCCATGTTTCCGATCGGCCATCTGCCGAAATCGCAAGTGCGGGAAATCGCCAGCCGCGCCGGTCTGGCCACGGCGCGAAAAAAAGACAGCACCGGAGTCTGCTTTATCGGCGAACGGAATTTCCGCGAGTTCCTGAGCGCCTATTTGCCGGCTCAGCCGGGACAAATCCGCACGCTGGACGGGGAAGTCAAAGGAACGCATGAAGGGCTGATGTACTATACTCTCGGACAGCGTCAGGGATTGGGCATCGGCGGTTCCGGCACAGGCGAGCCGTGGTTTGTGGCGGAGAAGGATTTGTCTGGCAATATTCTCTATGTCGCGCAAGGTGCGAAGCATCCCGCTTTGTTTTCACGCGGCTTGCTGGCCGCGGATGTGCATTGGATCAGCAATGAAGCTCCGGAGGATGCTTTCCGCTGCACCGCCAAATTCCGTTACCGTCAGCCCGATCAAGGGGTTGCGATCTTCAGAAAAGCGGACGGCGCCTGGGATGTGGTCTTCGATCAGCCGCAAAAAGCGATTACGCCGGGACAAGCCGTCGTATTCTATCAGGGAGAGGAGTGCCTTGGAGGAGGCACAATCGATCAAGTCTACCGGGAGCTTCCCGAATACATGCAAACCGGCGCCGCAAACTGACCGCGGCGCCCTTACTTTTCCTGCTGCATCGTGATTTTTTTAGTAAACATTCATTTTGCTGCGGAAGCGGAGTATGGGAAGATGCCGGATAAGCGACTTTGGCTTTGAGTTTTAACCATCGGAAAGTTAATTGATAAAAAACTCAAAACAACGGAGCTTGGAGGCATTTCCCATACGCAGCTGGAAGCAACCCTAAATGAATACATCTGAAACAAATCACGAAATCAGCCGCAGCCATACATACAGCCCGGTCAATGTAATGAACAACGTGGGCACCGTCAACAAAATCCCGACCTTGAAATAATACCCCCAGGTGATTTTGACCCCTTTTCTGGATAGCACGTGCAGCCACAACAGGGTGGCCAGCGACCCGATCGGGGTAATTTTGGGACCCAGATCGGAACCGATGACATTGGCATAAATCAGCGCTTCGCGGATCAGGCCGGCCGTGCCTGTCGCTTTGACGGCCAACGCGTCGATCATGACGGTCGGCATGTTGTTCATGATCGAAGAAAGGATTGCAGCAATAAAGCCCATCCCGATGGCCGCCGCATACAGGCCCTGATCCGCGATCACCTGCAGGATGCCGCTCAGCTTGTCCGTCAGCCCGACATTTCGCAGGCCGTACACGACAACATACATGCCGATAGAGAAAATGACAACGGCCCACGGAGCGTCTTTGATCACTTTTTTCGTATCGATCGCATGACTTTTTCGGGCTGCCAAAATAAAGACCAAGGCAGCGATGCCGGCGATGAAGGAAACCGGAATACGGACAAACTCACTGGTCAGGTAAGCCGCCAGAAGCACCGAAAGGATCAGCCAGGACAAACGAAACAGACGAATGTCCTTCAGCGCCTCTGCGGGCTTTTTCAACTCCGAAAATGCGTATTGGGAAGGGATGCTCCTTCCGTAGAACAGATACAATACGAGAATGCTGGCTCCCAATGAAAACAAATTGGGAATGATCATCCGCGAAGCATATTCGACAAAGCCGATGCCGAACACATCGGCGGAGACGATGTTCACCAAATTGCTGACGGTGAACGGAAGCGAGGTCGTATCCGCGATAAAGCCGCTGGCCATAATAAAGGCCATGATCATTCTGTCTTCAAATTTAAGCGCACGAACCATCGATAAAACGATTGGCGTTAAAATCAGCGCAGCGCCGTCATTGGCGAACAAGGCCGATACCGCTGCGTCCAACAGGATGACGTAAATGAACATCCGTTTTCCGTCTCCCTTGGCCAATCTGGCCATATGAAGAGCCGCCCATTCGAAAAATCCGATCTCGTCCAAAATGAGCGAGATGAGGATGATTGCCACGAAGGTCAATGTCGCATTCCAGACGATTCCGGTAACCGTACCCACGTCCTGAAAGCTGACGACGCCGAAAGCAAGCGCCAAAACTGCGCCTCCGGCGGCCGACCAGCCGATATTCAAGCCTTTTGGCTGCCAAATTACAAAAACCAGGGTAATGATGAAAATTAAAAAAGCAATCAAGACCATAAGTCTGAAATTCCTCCGAATCTTTGCGGAATAAAATTTAAAATACTGCGTTATTTTCCTTCACGGTTATTTTCCTTCACATAAAAATTGCTCGATCCTTGCGCGGATGCCGTCGCGCACCTCGGCGAATTTGCTCGTGATTTCCTCTTCCGTGCCCGTCGCTTTGGCGGGGTCTTCAAAGCCCCAATGCCACTTCACCGCATTTTTGTTGGTGACCGCAGGACAATGCTCATCCGCATGCCCGCATACCGTGATCACATAAGCGGCTTTGTTCAACGTCTCCAGATCGATCAGATCGGAAGTATGCATGCTGATGTCGACACCCGCTTCTTTCATCGTCTGCACTGCGCGCGGGTTCAAGCCGTGAGCTTCCAGTCCGGCGCTCTTCACTTCAAAACGGTCTCCCCCCAGCTTTCTCATCCAACCCTCCGCCATTTGACTGCGGCAGGAATTTCCTGTGCAAATAAAATAGATCAATGGCTTTCCCATGATGGCAACTCCCCTTCTTTTTATTATATCGGGCATTTATTCAGGGCACTTTCTTCAATGCGCCCGCTCTGTGAAGGCAATAAACCCAGGATTTGCTCCAGAGCAGGGTGGCTTGTCTGATTCAAGGAATAATAAATCCACTGGCCGTGCCGCCGCTCCCTGACCAATCCTCCCGCCTTCAATTTTCGGATATGCTGACTGACATTCGGCTGGCTGGTTTGCAGGATATCCACCAGTTCACATACGCAGCATTCTCTTTCCTTAAGCAACGCCAAAATGGTAAGTCTGGTTTTATCCCCGAGCAGCTTGAAGATTTCGGACATTTTTTCGGTTTCATCCATCGGTACCCCACCTCCATTCCAGCATCCATTAATTATATAATCATTAAATTATATTTAAAAGTTAAGTTTTTGTAAATGGCTTCAATAGGCAAGCTTTTAGCGGTGTTCGGGAAATTTCGAATAAGAAGGTTCGCGGTTCCTAAAAAGAATGGTTGAAATGGCGGTCGTCGAAGTCGCAGCACCCAAATTGAAGGTATAGTGGTCGTAGAGCCGCAGATTGCTTATTAGCTCCTATACAATTCTCCCTTACCGGTAGATATATTGGTCTGGTTGGAAAAGAACAATTTGTGCATGATGTTTCATATTAGAAAGGTTCTATATATCGTAACAAAGGCGTTTCTATATTATTTATCATACCGAATCTATTTAAAGGCATGGACAGCTATTTTTTTCTCCCGCCGCTAATCGTCAGCCCTTCGCTCTCCTGCGCAGCTGATTGATCTTCATTTTTTCTTCCATGCCCTGCTCGGAGGCCTCGAAAAATACATCTCCCTCCAATCCCGTTGGAAGATATGCCTGATCGACGAAATGGCCCGGGTAATCGTGAGGGTACTTGTAGCCCTTATGCCCCAATTGTTCAGCCCCTTGATAGTGGGCATCCCGAAGATGCAGCGGCACCTCGGCCGTTTTAATTTGTTCCATCCGCCTCATCGCCCGCTCGATCGCAAGCGGAATTGAATTCGATTTCGGACTCTCCACGGCAAACAATATTGCCTGGGAAATAACATACTTCGACTCAGGCCAGCCGATCTTGTGGTAAGCATCCATCGCCGTCACCGACTGCACCATTGCTTGAGGATTGGCCAATCCGATATCTTCACTGCAGGCCACAATCAATCTGCGGAGAAATACCATCGGATCCATCCCCATTTTTTCCACGGCGTACAAAAACCAGAACAGAGCCGCATCGCTGGATCCCCGGACACTTTTGTGGAATGCGGAAAGCACGTCATACTGCGTTGATTCGTCAGCCTTGACGATCGGCCTGCGGATCGATTCCTCCGCCACTTCCATCGTGATCCTGATTTTTCCGTCCGCTTCCGGAGCGGTCGTCATAGCCGCCAATTCCAAGGCGTTCAATGCCTTGCGGATATCTCCATTGGCCATCCGGGCAATATGCTCCAGCGCTTCGGCATCGACCTGCAAATCCATAAAGCCAAGTCCTCTCTCACTGTCCGCCAATGCTCTTTGCAGCGCCTGAAGGGCATGCCCATGGTTCAGCGGCTGCAGCTGAAACAGCGTGGACCGGGAGAGCAGGGCTCCGTTCACATGGTGGAACGGATTTTCCGTCGTCGCCCCGATGAAAATGATGATCCCTTGCTCCACTGCAGGCAGCAGGGCATCCTGCCGCGAGGTGTTGAAGCGATGCACTTCGTCCAGAAAAAGAATCGTTTTCCTTCCATACAAATCCAGATTCGTCCCGGCCTGCTCAATGACGTCGCGAACGTCTTTGACTGAGGCGTCCACCGCGTTCAGCTTCAAGAATTCGGATTTGGTGTGATGCGAAATAATGTTCGCGAGCGTTGTTTTTCCGGAGCCCGGCGGACCGTACAGAATAATCGAGGTCACCTGATCGGCTTCGATCGCCCTGCGCAGCAGTTTCCCTTTGCCTACGATATGCTCTTGTCCGTAATATTCGTCCAGCGTTGCCGGCCGCATCCGGTCAGCCAACAGCGCTGCCGGACGGGACGACTGCTGATATGAAAACAAATCCACTTTACTTCAACTGCCTTTTTTCAAGTTTTTCGCCAATAAATCTCTGACCACAACGCTGGCCATAATGAACCCGACGACCGGCGGAACAAAAGCATTGCTGGCCGGCGGCTGCTGGGCTTTGCGGATTTCCGGGGCGTTCTCCGGCACAATCTGCTGTGTCACGTCCTGACGCGGTTTCAACGGCTCCTCCGTGGAAAAGACCACCTTAACCCCTTTGGAAATTCCTTCCTCTCGCAGTTTTTGGCGGACCACCCTGGCGATCGGATCTACCGACGTTTTTGAAATATCCGCCACCTGGAAACGGGTGGGATCCAGCTTATTGGCGGCCCCCATGCTGGAA
The DNA here is from genome assembly GCF_035282765.1 of Ferviditalea candida. Classification (GTDB taxonomy): domain Bacteria; phylum Bacillota; class Bacilli; order Paenibacillales; family KCTC-25726; genus Ferviditalea; species Ferviditalea candida. The sequence continues at coordinate 60,275 of NZ_JAYJLD010000012.1, forward strand.
ATGATGGGGATCTTGCGTTCCAGACACTGCTTGATCAAATGGATTTTATAAGAGATGGTGTCGGAGGCGTCGACAACATAGTCCAACGGATGTTCGAACAACCGCTCATGGGTTTCCTCTGTATAGAACATTTGCAAAGCCACCGCATCACAGGCCGGATTGATCTGCCGGATCCGTTCCTTCATCAATTCGGCTTTCGGCTGCCCAACCGTCGACAGCAGCGCATGCAGTTGGCGATTGATATTGGTGATGTCCACAACATCCTTGTCGATCATGACGATTCGCCCGATACCCGTTCGCGCCAGGGCTTCGACGGCGAACGATCCGACCCCGCCGATGCCCAAAACGGCCACTGTGCTGTTCCTCATGATCTCCAGTCCTTCGGGGCCGATGGCCAGCTCGGTTCTGGAAAATTGGTGAAGCATGCCCGTGTTCCCCCTTCTTCAAACTGCCGCAGCCCGCAGCGGCGGATTTAGGCATCGCGAGCCCTTATTGAGCTTTGACCGCCACGCGGATGGACAGCTCCTCCAATTGTTTGGAATCGACCGGAGAAGGAGCCGCCGACAGCAAATCCGTCGCGCTGGCAGTTTTCGGGAATGCGATGGTTTCCCGCAGGTTGCTCCGGTGCGACAGCAGCATGACCAGCCGGTCGAATCCAAAGGCGATTCCGCCGTGCGGAGGTGTTCCGTATTCGAATGCCTCAAGCAAAAATCCGAATTTGTCGTTGGCCTCTTCCTTCGAAAATCCAAGTGCATTGAACATTTTTTCCTGCACGTCGCGCTGATAGATCCGCATGGAACCGCCGCCGACCTCATATCCGTTAAGCACAAGGTCATATGCCTGGGCGCGGATCTGACCGGGATCCGTATCAAAATAGTGCAAATCCTCCGTCTTCGGCCTTGTGAACGGATGGTGCTCCGCGACATAGCGTTTTTGCTCTTCATCGTAGCCGAGCAGCGGAAAGTCCACGACCCAAGCGAATTTGAATTGGCTTTCGTCAATCAGCCCGAGCTCGCGCCCGATTTTTAAACGAAGATTGCCGAGCACATCGGCGACGACTTTTTTGCTGTCTGCAGAGAACAGCAGCAGATCTCCTTCTTCGGCCCCGGCTCTCTCCTTCAACGCATCCAGCTCCGATGCCGAGAAAAACTTGACGATCGGCCCCTTCATTTCGCCGTCCTTCACTTGAATCCAAGCCAAGCCCTTTGCTCCGTAGCGTGCGGCAAACGGGCCGAGATCATCGATTTCTTTGCGGCTCCATGTTCCGCAGCCTTTCGCGTTCAAAAGCTTGACCTGCCCGCCTTTGGCGATGGCGGAAGCGAACACCTTCACTTCGCTGTTCACAAACAGATCGCTCAGATCGACTAATTCCAAGCCGAAGCGGAGATCCGGCTTGTCGGAACCGTATTTGCCGATCGCCTCTTCGTACGGAATGCGCATAAACGGAGTGGGAATTTCCACGCCGACGGTTTCCCTGAACAGGCGCGCCATCAATTCCTCCATCATGGACAGCAGCTGATCCTGGGACAGGAACGAAGTTTCGATGTCCACCTGGGTAAATTCCGGCTGACGATCGGCACGCAGGTCCTCGTCGCGGAAACAGCGGGCGATTTGATAATATCTTTCCATGCCGCCGACCATCAGCAGCTGCTTGTAAATTTGCGGCGATTGCGGAAGCGCGAAAAATTCCCCGGGGTGAACCCTGCTGGGAACAAGATAATCTCTCGCGCCCTCCGGCGTGCTCTTTGTCAAGATCGGAGTCTCGACCTCCAAAAAACCGTTCTCGTCCAAGTAATCGCGAAACACCTTAGCGGCTTTGGAACGCAGCATCAGCGTGCGCTGCATTTCGGGCCGGCGAAGATCCAGGTAGCGGTATTTGAGCCGAACCGATTCATCCGTTTCAATCCCGTCTTCAATAAAGAACGGCGGCGTTTTGGCGGAATTGAAAATTTCAATCTCGGTGATCCGCACCTCGATATCTCCCGTCTGAAGATTCGGGTTGACCGTATCCGGATCACGCTCCACCACCTTGCCTTTTACCGCCAATACATATTCGCTTCTTACGCGGTCAGCCGCGGCCAGCGCTTCCCCTGAAAAGTCGGGATTAAAAACGATCTGCACAATCCCGCTCCGGTCGCGCAGGTCGATGAACAGCACTCCCCCCAAATCACGGCGGGTTTGCACCCAGCCGTTCAGAACAACCGTCTCGCCGATATGGCTCTTGCTCAATTTCCCACAGTCATGCGTCTTCAGCAACATGATGATTCGTACTCCCCTTCGAAATGATGGTTTTTATTTTAAATTTACTTTTTCTCTGCAAGGGCCTCGGCCAGCCTGTCCAACGGAATCGTTTCCTGCTGTCCGTCGGCCAAATTTTTCAGGGATATATTTCCCGCGGCCAGCTCATCCTCACCGAGAATCGCGGCGTACCGGGCTTGGAGCCTGTCGGCCGATTTCAGCTGGGCTTTCATTTTGCGCGACTGGTAATCCTTCTCCGCCGTCAGTCCCCTGCTTCTTAATTGAAACAATAGTTCCGCAGCCTTCATTTCGGCCTGTTCGCCAAGGGCGATCAGATAGACATCCGGTTGGGGGGAAGGCGGTATCTCAATGCCCTTGGCTTCCATCACGAGCAGAATCCGTTCCAGTCCAAGTCCGAGTCCGACCCCGGGCTGATCGTGTCCCCCGACCTGGGCGACCAATCCGTTATACCTCCCGCCGCCTCCGACCGTATCGATGGCTCCGATGCCTTCCGCTTTATATTCAAATGCGGTATGCGTATAATAGTCTAACCCGCGGACCAACCGGGGATTGACGGAGTACGGAATGCCCATCGCTTCCAGAGCTTCGCGCACCTTCTCAAAATGCGCGCTGGATGCTTCGCTGAGGCTGTCCAAAATCGACGGAGCTCCCTCAAAATGCCCCTGGTCCACCTTGCAATCAAGAACCCGCAGCGGGTTGCGTTCGAGCCGGGATTGGCAGTCCCGGCACAGCTTGTCTTTCAGCGGCGTCAAAAATTCCAGCAGCTTGCTGCGGTAGAGGGCACGGTCCTCCGGCGTTCCCACGGAATTGACCTCGACTCTGACATCCTTCAGGCCGATTTCCTTATAGAATAAGTACCCAAGGGCAATCACCTCGGCATCCAGCGTCGAATCGACAGAGCCGAAAGCCTCGATACCGAATTGATGAAATTGCCGGTAGCGTCCCGCCTGCGGCTGTTCATAGCGGAACATCGGACCGATATAAAAGAGCTTGCTGATTTCCGGCTCGCCGTACAATTTGTTTTCAACATAGGCGCGCACGACTCCGGCCGTCCCCTCCGGACGCAGGCTCATGCTGCGCTCTCCCTTGTCCCGGAAGGTATACATTTCCTTCTCCACGATATCGGTCGTTTCACCCACGCCCCGCTGAAACAGCTCCGTATGCTCAAAAATCGGCGTGCGAATTTCCTTGTAGTTGAAGCGGCGGCATACATCCCTCGCCTTCTGTTCCAGGTACTGCCATTTCTCCACCGTTCCCGGAAGCAAATCCTGTGTTCCTTTCGGTTTTTGCAATACCATAAGCCATCCCCCCCTGTTGAGATCGATGAATCACTTCCCGCAAACAAAAAATCCCCCATCTCTGACCGCTGTCAGGGACGGGAGATATTAGCCGCAAATCACCCGTGGTACCACCCACATTCAAAGCTCCGAACGAAACCGGTCCTTCCTTCGTCCGGGTCTTTGCACTCTGACGGTTAACGCCCGTTCACGCAGCGCAACTAATGGGAGCCGCCGTCTGCGGTCCGTTCATCGCCTGTCCTCAGGGAGGTCTCTCATTCAGTCATCATCGGGAGGCTTGCAGCCTTGACCTCCCTCTCTGGGTATGTGGGGCCGAATGACTTTATCCCTTCATCGAATCAAAGCATCATTAACTTCCATTTGATTGTAATATCCATGTCCGGCAAAGTCAAGAACGATCCGCCAAGAGCAAGAATTATGTTACAATCGACTTATCAGAATCAGCGGGAGGGAAGGTTCGTGGAACTGGTGGGGCGCTGTGCGCAATGCCAAAAGGAAATTTTCTGCAGGGACGGATTCCTCGAAGGTGCGGTCGACGAGGACAAACGGCTGCTTTGCTTTGATTGCCTCGGCAATCAACCGGCGAAGGATTCCGGACAAAGAAAGAAACCTACAAATTAATTTGTAGGTTCAACAATTCGGTATATATCATTAAAAAGGGGGTCAATGGTTATTATAAGCAAGGTATATTAAAGGAGAATGAAAATCAGATTACAAACACATTACAATTTATAAAGCGCCTTCAACCGGGATTCCTTTCTTCATGAACAGCCGTTCGAGCGCTTCGATTTTGTCCTTCGTGTATTTCCTGTAGTGCTCATTATACACGCTCGGTTCCTTCGGGTTGGCAAATCTGGAGATTTCACCGGTGACGGAATCGATCCATTTGCTGGACGCGCCGCACCCCAAGCCGATGATCGTCTGCATTTCCTCCATGATGATGATGTTGTAGATGCTCTCCCTGCCCGGTAGCGCATATCCGACATTTTCCAAATTGCCCAAGATATTTTTCTGGCGGTACAAGTAATACGGAGAGTATCCGTTGCGGTTCGTCCATTCCGCGGCCATGCCCATCATGGCGGTCGCCTCGGCCCGGCCGGCCACCCGGTATTGATCGGCATGCTTATTCCGGGTCATTTCCGAAGCCCGTTTGAACGAGAGCGTATGAACCGTCAGCGATTCCGGCATTAATTCCTCCGTTTTGCGAAGCGTATAGGCAAACTCATCCGCCCCTTCACCCGGCAGGCCGATAATCAGATCCATATTGATGTTGTTCATGCCCATCCTCCGTGCCAGGCGGAATTTCTCAAGCGTTTCTTCCACCGTATGATGCCTGCCGATCACATCCAGCGTTTTTTGAATATATGACTGTGGATTGACGCTGATTCTGCCGATTCCCCATTTTTTAAGGACGTCAAGCTTATCCTCGGTGATCGTATCGGGACGGCCCGCCTCTACAGTAATTTCCCTGACCCTGTCCATATGCGGGAATGATGCGTACATCCGCTCATAGAGCATGTCCATTTCTTCGGACGTGATGCTGGTCGGCGTTCCTCCGCCGAAATAAATGGTCGTGATCCGCATGTCGTTCTGCTTCAGCCAACGGCCGATCTCCTCCATCTCGTAGTGAAGTCCGCCCAGGAAGGAATCCACCGATCCTTGTCTGCCGTTGATCGCATAGGCCGGGAAAGTGCAATATGCGCATTTGGTCGGGCAAAAGGGAATCCCGATATAGATGCTGACCTCGCGGCGAAGATCGTACAAATCTGGAACCACCGACAGCTGGCGTTCGACGATCCGCCGCATGAGCGCGATTTTCTCTTCATGGATCAAATATTGCTCCCGCAGAACCCGGAAAGCCTCTTCCTGCGAAGCGCCGCTTCCGAGCATCCGATGCAGCAATTTGGTCGGCCGGACACCGGTAAGGATGCCCCAGGGCTGCTCAAGCCCTGTCCATTCCTGAAGGATTTGAAGCAGCGCGTAACTCAGCGACAGGCGGATTTCCCTGCGGCGCTGTTTGTCATCGGCATCCGGTGGCAGAGCTTTTTCACGCACAGCCTGATATAGCTTTCCGGATGCTGGGTCTGTCAATTCGGCGGAGGAATTGGCCGAGATGACTTCCCCGTGCGGCCTGAATCCTGTGGTTTTCAATTGAATCCGCAGTGCGTCACCCGATTCCGGCGGGCCGGCTGCGTCCCGGAAAATCAGCTCCGGTTCGTCGAAAAACAAACGCATGATATTTTCGATAGAATGCCGAAGCTGTTCGGCGACACCGATCATCTCGAATTTCATAACCATTCCCCTTTATTTCAAAAATTTCAAATGGCGGTATCTGATCTTGTCTTCTATCACGCCGGGGTCCGGTTCAGAATAAAAAACGGGAAGATGTTCCTCCGTATCCATGTGCAAGGATTCCTGAAAACTGTTGTGCAAAAGCCGATTCTGCGAAGAAAGCGTCAGCTGTTCTTTGCCCGAGCGATGCATTGTCACACACCTTCGTTTTTGGGCTATATTGTCTCCAGAACAAAAAAAATAATCCCTGTGGAATTATTTGCTGTCCAGAATCAGGGTAACCGGTCCCCAATTGGTCAAAGCCACATCCATCATTGCTCCAAATACCCCCGTTTCCACTTTCAAGCCCCGGCGGCGGAGCGCATCGTTGAACTGTTCATAAATCCGTACGGCATGCTCCGGACCGGCAGCGTTCATGAAATTCGGCCTCCTGCCTTTCCGGCAGTCGCCGTAAAGTGTAAATTGCGAGATCGAAAGAACCTGACCCCCGATATCCAAAACGGAATGGTTCATCTTTCCCTCTTCATCTTCAAAAATCCGCAAATTGGCGATTTTTTCGGCCAGATAATCTGCATCCCGATCCTTATCCTCGTGGGTGACGCCGACAAGCAGAACAAGCCCCTTGCCGATTTTCCCGACGATCTCTCCGGAAACGGAAACCTGCGCCTCTTTGCTTCGCTGCGCCACGATCCTCATTGCATCTATCACTCCAATCGCAATCTATAGGAGTCTGTCCGATGAAGTAAAAATGATGAATATTTATTCAATTTAATCGTTATTCCGAAAAAGGGATGGCACTCCACCGCTGTTGAAATTCAAGTTGTCTTGAATTGTCTCATGTGGCAACAACTTGATTTCAAAGGCGGACGTAAACTTTCCATTTTTCTTACTGCATGATGCGCTGCACCGAATAGACATCCTTGAGCCGTTTGATTTTATCCACCACGGATTGAAGATGGTCGGTGTTGCGGATCAGAATGGTCATATGAATCAACGCCATTTTATTTTTGTCGGATCGCCCGGATACGGCGGACATATTCGTTTTGCTTTCCGATACGGCCTGAAGCACCTCGTTCAGCAGTCCCCTGCGGTCGTGTCCGGTTATTTCGATTTCCACGCTGTAGTTGGCCTCCGCCATATCGTCCCAGCGCACTTGGATTAACCGCTCCGCTTCTTCCCCTTCTCCAAGCGGAATGTTCGTGCAATCCGCCCTGTGTACAGATACTCCCCGTCCCCTTGTAATATATCCGATAATCTCGTCTCCCGGCACCGGATTGCAGCATTTGGCGAACCGGACCAGCAGATTGTCGACCCCCTCCACGCTGACGCCGTGCGCCGGCCTGCTCTTCCGCTCGGGTGCGGACTTGACTTCCTTCATTTCGGAGGTGAGCTGAATCGATTGAACTTCTTCCGCTTCTTTGCGCGCCTTATCCGTGAGCCTTGTGGAAATTTGCGCAGCCGTTATGCCGCCAAAGCCGATGGCGGACAGCATATCCTCGATATCGTTGAAGTTGAACTTTTTAGCCACTTCCAGCATCTTATCATCAGCCATAAAATCGGAAGGTTCAAATCCCTGCCGCTTCAGCTCGCGCTCGACCGATTCCTTGCCTTTGGCAACATATTCCTCCCGCTTCTCCTTTTTGAACCACTGTTTGATTTTGCTTTTGGCTTGAGAGGACTGGGCGATTTTGAGCCAATCCTGGCTGGGTCCGTACGAATGCTTGGAGGTCAGGATTTCGACGATATCGCCTGTTTTCAATTTATAATCCAAAGGCACAATTTTACTGTTGACTTTGGCGCCGATCGTGCGGTTGCCGACTTCCGTATGGATCCTGTAAGCAAAGTCCAGCGGCACGGAACCCGCGGGCAATTCGATGACCTCTCCTTTGGGGGTGAACACGAAAACCAGATCGGAGAAAAAGTCCATTTTGAGCGATTCCATGAATTCCTTGGCATCGCTGGTTTCCCGCTGCAGCTCGAGAATTTCCCGGAACCAGCCCATTTTCTCTCCAAAGCTGCCCGTCGGCACCACAGTGCCTTCCTTGTAGGCCCAATGGGCGGCGATGCCGAATTCCGACGTCTGGTGCATTTCCCAGGTGCGGATCTGCACCTCCAGCGGCTCTCCCTTCGGTCCGATCACCGTGGTGTGCAGGGATTGATACATGTTCGGCTTGGGCATGGCGATGTAGTCCTTAAATCTTCCCGGCATCGGCTTCCACAAAGTATGGATGATCCCCAATGTCGCATAGCAGTCTTTAATATTGTCAACAATCACGCGGATCGCCAGCAAATCATAAATTTCGTTAAACTGCTTGTTCCGCGCGGTCATTTTTTTGTAGATGCTGTATATATGCTTCGGACGGCCCGAAATGTCCGCCTCGATTCCCATTTCCTTGACTTTTTCCTTGATGTTGTCGATGACCTCGAGAATGTACTGCTCGCGCTCCGCTCTTTTTTTCTGCATCAGATTGACGATCCGGTAATACTGCTGAGGGTTCAAATATCTGAGCGCGATGTCTTCCATTTCCCATTTGATTGCGGAGATCCCGAGACGATGCGCGATCGGGCAAAAAATTTCCAGCGTTTCATAAGCGATCTTCCGCTGATTCTCCTCCGATTGGTATTTCAGGGTGCGCATATTGTGCAGCCGGTCGGCCAATTTGATCAGAATAACGCGGATATCCTGCGCCATGGCAACGAACATTTTGCGGTAGTTCTCGTTCTGCTGCTCTTCTTTGGTTTTGAATTTGATTTTCTCCAGCTTCGTCAAGCCGTCGACAAGCATTGCGCAGGTGGTGCCGAAATGCTCCTTCACCGCATCGAGCGAAACCGTCGTATCCTCTACGACATCATGAAGCAGAGCGGCAATAATCGAGGTCCCGTCCATATGCATGTTGACCAGGATTTCCGCTACGGCCAGCGGATGAAGAATGTACGGCTCGCCGGATTTCCGCAATTGGCCGTGATGGGCTTTATCCGCGAACTCATATGCTTGCCGGATTCGCTTCAAATCATCGGCCTTCAAATATTCAGATGCCTTTTCGATCAGCTGCTCAACACCCATTGCTGCTCCCTTTCCCTTTTCCTTATTCCTATCATTATGATTTTCCTTCGGACATTCGTCAACTATTGACGAAAGGAATCATCGCGGTATTGAATATAATATGAAAAAGACCCTTTTTTGCGTGTTATATCCATCTGAGTCCCATCCATTTTCAGGAAAATTTTTACTTGTCAAAATCGCGCATTTTGTGGAAGATGAAGATTGAAGAACAACAGAATCGCATTTTAGGAGGAAATATGGCTCATTCCATGGAACAGACCTTTATCCTGATTTTGGTCCTATTGGCCATTGCCGCGGGAATTACGGCGATCGCCAAAAAAATCAACATTCCTTATCCGATCGCCCTTGTTGTCGTCGGAGCGATCCTCGGCATGGTGAACTTTCCCGCTCTGGAAAATCTGAAGGATCTGGTTGTCGGCGATGAAGTGTTCCGGTTCATCATTATTTCCATTTTCCTGCCGACTCTGCTCGGAGAAGCCACATTGAAGCTCCCGTTCGGACATTTATTGGAAAACCGCAAGCCCATCCTCACACTCGCGCTTGCCGGAACCTTGATTTCATATGCCGTCGTCGGGTTTTTGGCCCTTTACTTGCTTCATATGTCTCCCCCGGTCGCCTTTGTTTTTGCGGCGCTGATGGCTGCGACGGACCCCGTGAGCGTCCTGTCGATTTTTAAAAGCATGGGGGTCCCCCCTCGTCTGGCAGTCATCATGGAAGGAGAAAGTCTGATCAATGACGGCGTTGCCGTGGTGCTGTTCAAGATTTCATCGGTCAGCTTGTCGGCATATTTGGCGGCGGGCGCGCTGGGCGCGGGCGAAGGGCTGCTGGAATTTGCCAAGGCTTCGCTGGGTGGCTTGCTGATCGGGGCCGGACTGGCCTATCTGTTCTCGCAAATTGTCCGCTTTTATGACGATTATCCACTAGAGATCATCATGTCGATGGTGCTGTTCTACAGCGCTTTTTTTGCCGCTGAAGCGGTTGATGTCTCCGGCGTGATCGCCGTGGTGGCGGCCGGGCTCATCTTCGGCAATTACGGAGCGCGCATCGGAATGAGTCCGACCACCAAGCTGAGCATCAGGACATTCTGGGACGTGGCCGCGCTGATCGCCAATTCACTCGTATTTTTGATGGTCGGCCTGGAAATCGCGCGCATGGATTTGGGCGGCAAATGGGGCATGATCATCGCCGCCATCATATTTGTTCTGGCCGCCCGCAGCATTTCCGTATATGCAAGCCTCAGCTTTCTTCGGAATATCCCGTTGAAATGGATGCATGTCTTTAATTGGGGCGGGCTGCGCGGCTCTCTATCGATCGCCTTGGCGCTGAGTCTCCCGCCGGCGTTCCAGGGACGCGAGGAGGTTCTGCTGCTGTCGTTCGGAGTCGTGCTGTTCTCGCTCGTGGTCCAAGGCTTGACCGTGAAGCCGCTGGTCAAGACCCTGGGATTATCCAAGGCCGGAGAAGGCCGGGAGGACTATCAACGAACGCTCAGCGAAATCCAAAGATATTTATCCGGACAGCAATCGCTGGAGGACATGCGCAGGCAAGCCACCGTTTCGCCGTTCATTTACGATAAAATCAACGCTGAATACCGCAGCAAGCTGGAAGAAGCGTACCGAAAGCTGGAGGAGCTCTACAGCGAGCATCCCCGCCTTCAGGAGGAACAGATGAAGCATGCGCGGAAAAATACCCGGTATGCCGAGCACGAGGCTGTAAACCGGTTGGCGAAGCATGAGATTATCAGCGATTCAATAGCTGAAGAACAGCGTAAAACGATCGTCGATCTGATAGAAAAGGACAGCGGGAACGAGTAGGATCGCCTCGACTGTTCGCTCTCTAGGAGTCTGTCCGACGGATTGATTTTCGTGGATTTTTATTCAAATGATTAGTTTTTCCGGGAAAGGGACGGCACTCCACCGCTGTTGAAATTCAAGTTGTCTTGAATTGTCCCATGTGGCAAACGCAAGAAAACTGCATCGGAAGCATCCACTTAAACTTTCCGTGCTCATTCCCTTTCCCTCCATCACTGTATGAATAAATATTCATAATTTTACGTCGGACAGACTCCTAGTACTGTACCAAGGAGAAGACCTCGGTATTTCCGAGCTTTTCACGTCCGTTCAATTCGAGCAATTCAATGAGAAATGCCGCGCCGACAATTTCCCCCTGCAACTGATTGATCAGATTGACGCAAGTCGAGATCGTGCCGCCCGTCGCCAATAAATCATCCGCAATCAAAATTTTTTCGCCGGGCTGGATGGCATCCTTGTGCATGGCCAGCTTGTCCTGCCCGTACTCCAACTCATAGCCTTGCTCCACATATTCCGCAGGCAGCTTGCCGCTTTTGCGGATGGGCACAAATCCGACTCCAAGCGCATAAGCGAGCGGCGCTCCAATGACGAATCCGCGCGCTTCCGGACCTGCAATTTTGTCGATTTTCCTGTCCTTGAACAGTTCGGCCATTTGATTGACAACTTCCTTAAACGCCCCGCCGTTTTTCAGCAGGGTTGTAATGTCTTTAAAGCGGATGCCCGGCTTGGGAAAATCCTCCACAACGCGGATATGCTCTTTGAAATTCATACGATCTCCTCCGTCAAAAGATTGTTTGTTTGGGAATGCCCCAATCGGGACAAAAACCATTCGGTCAGCTCGTCAGCCGTCGAAAAAACCAGCGCCTTCTCCACTTCCGACCGAAGCAAACTCTGCCTGTAACGAATCGAGGAAGCAAGATCCCTTTTTTGCGGTTGGGGTATGCAGTGAAAACGTGCCCCTATGCGTTCGATAAAAACGAGCTCCTCAAAAATTTCCAGAATCATCCTGATCGTCGATTCGGACAATCCCGTTCGTCTTCCGAGCGATTCCAGCATCCTCTTGTCATCGGCCGGCCAGCTGCCCTGTTGGGCAATCGAGGCATACACCTTTTTGAACATTTCTCTCGAGGGAATGGGAGCCAACCCGGAATCGGCATCGGCAAATATGGCATAAATCCGGGTCAAGGACGTCAAACGCCCTAGCGCAGCTTCCATTTGCTCAAGTTGATTGGGCAGCGTATAGACCAAAGCCGTTTTGATGCCTTCCGGTTTCATCCGTTCCGCCCAACGATTGTGCGGTGCAAAATTCCCGTCGGGCGTCAAGGACCAGACAGAAGCGTCTCCCGATCTCAGCGGAATCGGCAGAAGCTCCAGCTTGCTTGCATCGGACACGATGAATGCCTGTTCCCCCGACAGCGGATGCATTCCTCTTAATTTGTCGAGCAGCAAGCCGAGCCGATCCGGAGAAGCGTCCCGTTTATTCCTCCAGTCAAACACCTGCACTTGCAAAATCCGCATGTCCTGCAGGATGATCTGCGGCTTGCGGATACCATTCCATTCATTGACCGACATTTCGCCCAAAATATCGATATTCGAAGACGAGGATATCAATTCAGACAAGCCGCCAAAACCGAAGCCCACCGCTTCCTTGGCCGCCCCGTTGTTATTTCCGTCCGGCGACAGCATGGTCATCTTCAAATGCTTCCCGTCCTTACCAATCGTCCGCAGCTCGCTGAGCTTCAGCTCCCTCATCACGAAGCGAGGGGAAGGATTGCCCGTGCCGAACGGTTCAAGCAGGCCGATTTGCCGGATCGTCTCCAGATTTACATCCTCCAGCCGGCATTCCAAATCAGCCGACAGATTCGGGATCAGATCCTCTTCCGAAAGCCATTCTTCGGCAATCCGGTTCAATCGATAGGCCAAATGAGGAAGGTTTTCAACCGGAAGGGTCATTCCTGCGGCGGCCTGATGCCCCCCGTAATGATCCAGCAGCTCCCCGCATTCGGCAAGAGCCTGACGGATGTCAAAGCCCGGGATCGATCTGGCCGAGCCTTTGGCCGTCCCCGTGTCAGGATCGATGCTCAGCACGAGTGTCGGGCGGTAATATTCTTCCAGCACTTTTGAGGCGACAATCCCGACGATCCCGACGTTCCATCCTTCCTTGGATACGACAAGCACCTTGCGGCCCGCATCACCGCCATCCTTGATTTGCTCAAAAGCCTCCTGCGTCATTTCGTCGGCTAACCGCTGCCGTTCTCTATTCAGCATGTCCAGATGAACGGCCGCATGCTCCGCTTGCTGCTCGTTATCGGCGGTCAGCAGCTGAACCGCTTGGGCCGCGTGCTCAAGTCTTCCGGCCGCATTGATTCTCGGTGCAAGCGCATATCCGATGTGCGTTGCGTTCATCACTCCGATATCCACATTGGAAACTCTGCACAATGCCCGTATCCCCTTATACCCGCTGTTTCGCATACGCTCCAAGCCCAGCTTGACCATGATCCGGTTCTCGCCGTTCAAGGGCATCAAATCGGCAACCGTGCCGATCGCGGCAATCTCCAGCAGCTCCTCCGGCAGCCTGCCGAGCAGGGCTTGCGCCAGCTTGAAGGCCACCCCCGCGCCGGCCAGATGCTTAAAAGGATATCCGCAGCCCGGCTTCTTCGGATTGATCACGGAATAGGCGTCCGGCAGCAATTCAGGCGGTTCGTGATGGTCCGTCACGATCACATCAATATTCAGGCTTCGCGCATATTCCACTTCCTCAACCGCACTGATCCCGTTATCGACGGTAATCAGCAGAGACACACCCCTGTGCCGGGCATCATCCAGTGCGGCGGGATTCAAGCCGTAACCTTCATGCAAGCGATGCGGGATGTAATAATCAAAATCCGCCCCCAGCATGCGGAGCAGATAGAACATAAGCGATGTGCCGCTGACTCCGTCGGCGTCGTAATCGCCGTAGATTCTGATTTTTTCACCGGATGACAAGGCGCGGCGAATTCGTTCGACCGCTTCTTTCATGCCATTCAGCAAAAAAGGATCATGAAATTGTTCATGACCTCCGAATAGAAATTGTTCAGCCTCGCAGACGTCCGAGATTCCACGGACGGCAAGCAGTTTGGCCAGCAAAGGGGAAATATTCAGTTTGTCGGCAAGCACATCTGCCTGATGCCGTATGTCATTCTGAAAATTCCATTTGGCTTTTGGTCGAAGCATGAACGCCTCCTCTAGTGCAGCAGTGTCGGAAAATCATCATGATCGGGGTCGACATTGTTTTTATAGGGATACCCCGGATCATAAGGATTCACATGGACAAAAACGTCAGAAACATGGCTGAATCGCGTAAGCAGTCTGTGTTTGACCGCCTTTGCGATATCATGACCCTCCGATACGGTGATTCGCGGATTTACGCTGATTTTGAGGTCGATAATGACATAATGGCCGTGCTCCCTCGCTCTCAGTTCATCCACGGCAATCACGCCGTGCATCGTTTGGATCGTCTGGTAGAGCTCCTGTGTGTCATCGATCTGCAAAACATGATCCAATGTATTATGCACCGTTTCCTTGACCAGATCGTAGCCCATTTTGAGGATTTGCGCGGAGACAACCACCCCGGCAATGGGGTCAAGGTAGTACAGCCAGGGAACCCCAAATATCCCGCCCAGCACCGCACCGCCGACTCCGATCAGCGCCGCGACCGATGAATAAACATCCGAGCGATGTTCCCATGCATTCGCCACCAGCGCTTGACTGGAAAGCTTTTTGCCCAGCCGGTACTTGTATTGGAACAAGGCCTCCTTTACCACAATCGATGCGATAATGGCAATGATTGCAATCCCTCCGGGTGGAGCGCTGACACCGAAATACAGCGATTTGACGGAGCTGATGAAAATTTCGATGCCGACAAACAGCAGGATCACCGAGACGACGATCGCCGCTATCGGCTCGGCTTTGCCGTGACCGTACGGATGTTCTTTGTCCGGCTGCATTTGGGCTGCCCGCAAACCGACCAGCACAGCCAGCGAACCGGCCACATCCGATGCCGAATGGGCCGCGTCCGCCATCAACGCCTTACTGTTGGAGATATATCCGACAATTCCTTTCATGAGCGCCAAGGCCAAATTCCCGACGACTCCGATCCACGCAGCCCGTTGGGCTTTCATAAAACGCTGTTCCGTCAATCGAGCCACTCCTTGTATCAAACGTATTTCCTTATTTTGCCGCCGCGGTTTTTTTGGAGGAAAGACTCCTGTTCTTTAATAATATCCAAATCGGGCTTGCAATGAAAATGGAGGAGTAAGCGCCGCTGACCAACCCGACGATCATCGCCAAGGAAAACAGGCGAATCGCCGGACTGCCGAAGATAAGCAGGCAAACAGCGGCAACCAGAACCGTAAGCACGGTGTTAATCGACCGGGTCATCGTCTGCCAAATGCTTCGGTTGACAACTTCGGCGAGATCTGAAAACTTCTTAAGCTTGGCAAACCTGAGATTTTCCCGGATCCGGTCAAAGATGACGATGGTATCGTTAATGGAATAACCGATTATGGTCAGCACAGCTGCCACGAAAGGCAAATTCACTTCCAGGCGCAGAATCGAAAAGAAGCTGATGACGATAAACGCATCGTGAAGCAAGGCCGCGATGGCGGCAATCGCGAAGCGCCATTCAAAGCGGATGCTGACGTAGACAACGATTCCGATGCTGGCATAGGCGATCGCCTGCATTGCTTTAAAAGCCAGCTCTTTGGCCATCTCGACGTCCACCGTGTTTTCTTCATAGGTCACCTGATTGCCGAAAGCCGATTTAAAATTGGCAATTATCTTTTCGCTCTCATCCTGGTTCAGCACCCGGTCGTAACGGGCTGTGACCCGGTCGTTATTGCCGCCCAGCGTGACGATCTTCGGCTGCGGAATCTCTCCGCCGGAGAGAAGCTTTTCGGCGTCCGCTTTCGCTTCAGCTTCTGTATTGGCGATCGTTTTGCCCACCGTAATGTCCAGCGTCGTCCCGGATCTGAAATCCACCCCGTAATTCAAATTAAAGATGAGCAGCGTAAGGATTCCCAATACCGTAATGGCAATCGACAATGCAAAAAATCTATTCCGGTTTTTCACAAAATCTATTTTATAATTCACTGATTTCCGCCTCCTTGACTCCGAAATGCGCCGGCTTCTTGGCAATATTGCCGCGTATCAGCAGATGGAGGAGCAGCCTGGAAAGAAATACGTTGGTAAAAATACTGACCAGTATGCTCAGGATCAGCGTCAAAGCAAAGCCTTGAATCGCTCCGGTGCCGATGAAATACAAAACGGCCCCCGCCAGTATGGTTGTAATATTTGCGTCCATAATCGTTCTAAAGGAGTTTCTGGAGCCTGCCTTCAGGGAAGAAAGAACGCTTTTGCCGCTGCGTATTTCTTCCTTGATCCGCTCATAGGTAATGATATTCGCATCCACCGCCATGCCCATGCCGAGCACGAATGCGGCAATACCCGGAAGGGTTAAAGTGGCGTTCATCAAGTAGAATACCAGGATAAGCAGCCAAGTATAAAGAATGATTGTTATGCTGGCCACGATCCCGGGAATCCGGTAATACCCCATCATGAACAATAGAATCAGCACAGTCCCGATGATGCCGGCCCTGACCGTTTTCTCGAGCGACATCTGTCCGAGAGTGGCCCCGACGCTTTGTATGTATTTCTCGGTCAATTTGACGGGCATTGCTCCAAGATTGATTGTCTCGGCGATGTTTTTGGCCTCGTCGTAGGTAAAATGACCCGTGATCCGCGCATCCGCACTGTTGATCGGCGTAGTCACCTGCGGATTGGAAAGCAATTGGTCATCGAGATAAATTCCCAGCGTGTTTTGCGGGTAAGGCTTTTGAGACAGCCGTTTCGTCACTTCATAAAATTTCTCTTTGCTTTTCAATTTTATCGATATGAACGGGACCGTCGTTCCTTGTTCAAACTGCACGGAAGCGCCGCCCTGCACAAAATCGCTCCCGATCAGTTCTTTCGTGCCGTCGCTGGAACGAAAGGTCAACTCCGCAGGTTTCTTCAAAATTCTGCGCACTTCGTCAGGATTGGTCACGCCGGCGATCCGGACGCGAATCCGGTCCGTACCCTCCGGTGTGATTTCGGGTTCCTCGACACCGGTCCGGTTCACCCGTTGCGCGATGCTTTGCGCCGCCTGCCTCAGCACGTCCTGGGTCAATTTTTGCCCGGGTTCAATCGGCTGAGCCTCATACAGGATCTCAAACCCTCCCTTGAGATCAAGACCCAGTCTGAGATTCTTGACCAGATCCGGACTTGTCCAGGCAACCACCCCAAAGGATATGACCACAATGAGCAGAAATGCCGCGATTCTTTTTACATCCATTCTGCTTTAACTCCCTTCCATCCTCAATATTCCTATTATAACCACGCTCAAAAATCGAGTCAATTTTCATGACATAATTCGCTTCGAGTCGATAGGAGAAAGCGGAATGCAAGGCTCTGTCCCATTGAAGGCACGTCCTGTTCATAGCAGGAGACGTCTACTTAATGGGCGTGATATCCAAACGGGTGAATGCTTCAGCCCATACGAATAAACCGGTGGAAGGCGCCGGTCGGGAAAGCGGTATTCGACAAAATTCGCCTCATTAAGACAAACGTCTGTTGTGGGACGGTATTCGCGTTATTGATCGTCAGCTGTGGGATTCTCGGAAGCTCCATCCCTGCCGTCCGCCGCTCGCCGCGGTCCGCCGGCGAATCCCAATATCGCGGAAACGAGGAAGAAGCTGCCCGCTCCTTCCCATAACATCAATGCGGAGATTACCCCCAATGCCGCCGAGAGCAAACAAATCCAAGCGCCCCATCTCGGCTTGACCGGAATCCACAGGGCTCCGGCCGCGCCGATGAATGACAGACCGTATGTCATCCAGGGGATTCCGGCCACCTCGCCCGTTTGTTCGATTTGTGCGGTATAGATGCCGATTGCGCATCCGAGCAGTCCGATCATGAAAGCAGCTATTTTCATTTCGTCCGAGCTCCTTTCAATTTGAAGCCGGAAGTCTGCAGGGTTTGAATCCCCAGATAACTGAGCGAACCGAATAAAAAGGTCATGATCGACACATGCAGCAAAAAAGCATCCAGACTGATCCGGGTGGCAATCAGCAGGCCGCCGCTAAGGGCTTGCATAAGCATCAGCAGCAGCGCCAGCAGGGTGCCGCGGAAGATGTCCGGTCTGGTTTTGCGAATCAAATAAGCACGAATGTATAGGTTGATCATCAGAACGATTAAACCGAGCGCAATCGACCTATGAATATAGTCCAAGAGGACGGCGTTACCCGCAGTCATCCACGATTCCTGGGGAAACGGCCAACCGCGAAATTTGTCGCCCGCTCCGGTTCTGCTCACATAAGCCCCGAAATATACGGCCCCGTAAACATAGACGAGCGTCGTCCATATCCATCGCTTGATCGAAACGGAGAGCGGCTTGAACCGGTCCCCGTTTCTTGGCAGAGACGAATCGTCAGATTCCAGCTTCCAAATGGAAATCGTCATCAGCAGCACCCCGCTGAAAGCAATCAGTGAAAATCCGAAGTGCAGCGCCAAAACTGCCGGCGGATTTACAAAGAACACGGCCATCGCCCCGAGCATCGCCTGCAGGCCGACAAAGATCAGCGAAATGGCGGCCAGCGCTTTGACATGCTTTCGTCCGCGATAGCGCAGGACGGCCCAGACCGATAATGCGACAAGCAGGATCGTGACAAAGCCCACCACAGCCCGATGGCTGAATTCAATGAAAGTATGCGCATCCCAAGCTGAGGGGACGAATTTCCCGTTGCAGAGCGGCCAATCGCGGCCGCACCCAAAGGTCGAGCCCGTTTCACTGTCCACAAACCCCATTAGATTGATCAAAAACAGTCCCGTCAAGGTGACGGCAGATAACCATTTGATCGGGCTCAGCCTTTTTCTTCCCGATGCATGAACAAGATGTTCGGCCATTCTGATGACCCCCCATACGACGTTAATTTAGTGGTGTACATTCATGACCATAAAAATAAACAGAATCGGCAGATAAAGGATCGAATACTTGAAGACGCGCCTTGCCCACTCATCGGAACCCTGGTTCTTCAGCAGCATGACTTCCATCACGGTGAAAATGCCGTTCAATAAGACGGCCGCGATTAAATAATCAATACCGACCCTGCCGGTAAAATACAAGCTGATCGAGATTGCCGCCAACAAACCGGTATAGACCAAGCTCTGCCGCTTTGTGCTGCGCTCGCCCGCGACTACAGGCATCATCGGAATCCCCGCCCGCTGGTAATCCCCCTGCTTATACAAGGCAAGCGCCCAAAAGTGAGGCGGCGTCCATAAAAACACGATCAAAAACATGATCCAGGGCGTCCAGCCCAAATGACCGGTCACCGCCGCCCATCCCACCAACGGGGGAAACGCCCCCGCTCCACCGCCAATGACAATGTTCTGGGGGGTTCGCCTTTTCAGCCATACGGTATAAACGACGACATAATAAATGAACCCGGCGAACGACAGCAGCGCCGTCAACGGATTCACAAACACACCCAAAACCCATATCGATAAGATCAGCAAAGCAATTCCGAACCAGAACGCATTGCGGGCCCGGATCCTCCCTGAAGGAATCGGCCTTTGCGCCGTGCGTGTCATGACCGCATCAATGTCCCGGTCATACCACATGTTCATTGCCGCTGCCCCGCCCGTGGAAAGCGCCAATCCGAGCAAGCCGAACAGGGTTGCATGCAGGGTCGGAAGTCCTCCGGCAGCGACAATCATGGCGCAATATTGCGTAAACAGCAAAAGAAACATGATGCGGGGCTTTGTCAAGGCGGCATATCCGTTTACCGTTTGAACCGCTTTTGACAAAGGCAGCCAGTGCGAACCCGCTATTTTTTCCAACGGCATTTTGGCGAGAGACATGACCAGCCCTCCTTCTTTGGGTACAGATGGGAAAGGGCCCCCACGCCAACAGTTCATCACTCGTTTTTGCCCGGGAGCCCATATGCTGTTTACAACAGGTTAGGCATGTGTTTCCGGCGGCAGGTCGGTATGGGAATCGGCGCCTGATTCGAGCGCCTCCATTTCTTTTTGCATGTCACGGTCCATGCCGGTCGCCCAACGGGTCAGTATGATAATCAAAAATGTCATTACTGCGATTTGAAAGATCCACCATAAAATATCCCACCATATTTGAGTGCCTTGCGAATTCGGAATGATAAAGGGAAGCTGCGGCCAAAACGGTTCCAATGTCCATCCCTCCTTTGTCGCTTCATCGGATCTGCAGCATGTTATACGAGGTACAGCACCGCATACATGACAATCCAGACGATAATCGTAAACCTCCAATATAATGCTGTCGAATAAACGCCCCATTGATGATCGACAGCCGCTCCGAAATTTCTGACCCTCATGCGAACGGAGAGCAAAGCGGCAAGACCAAACAGAAGATACACATCAATCGTCCCCAAGCTGACCAAAAACGTTTCTCCGTAATGCGTCAAAGAATTTACGGAATGATTGACCACCTGAACTCCGATCAGCAGCCAGGACACGAATCCCAGCAGCAAAGAAAGTCTTATCGAGCTCAGCACCCTCTTGAAATTGCGCTCTTTCACGCCTCTTAAGGCTTCGCCGACAGTGACCCAGCTGACCAGCATCAGAACTGCCGCCACCAAGCCGATGATTTGATTAGCCTCCGGAGAAACATATGCCCCCACCATCAAAACCCGGACATCGATCAGCACAAACAGGGGGATAGCCAAGCTGAACAGCACTAGAATCAAACTTCCGCGCATTTTTTTGAGTTCCATCGGGGACAATTCCCCCGAGGCTGATTGAACGCCCTCGTGCAAATGATCCATTTCAACCACCCCTTAATTTTCATAACGCAAGATCACGTGTCAGCGATTCCGATTTTGCCTTGCGGCGCTGAGGGAGATTTACAGTCGTCGCTGTAATCGTAAAAGCCGGACACGACCCTCGGCACGGATGCGAAGCTGTGCTCCGCCGGCGGCGAAGCGGTTTGCCATTCCAACGTTTTGGACTTCCAGGGATTCTCCTCGCAAACCGGGCCTTTGACCCAAATCCGGAGAATATAAACGATGTTGAACAGAAACCCGAGTCCAAGCAAAATCGCAAAAATCGAAATTTCAAAGTTCATCGGCTGCAAATACTGGGGATAGACGGGAACCCAGCGGTTCATTCCCCTTAAGCCGATCACGAACAACTGTGCGAAGGTGGCGTTAAACGCGAGAAATACCCAGACGGCTCCGAATTTCCCCCAGGTTTCGTTATACATGCGTCCCGAAAACTTGGGAAGATAGTAATACAAGGCGGCGAGCGACGAGAAAACCATTCCGCCGATAATCGTAAAATGAAAATGGCCGACGATAAAGAATGTATCGTGCACCTGCATGTTGACCATCGGATCGGCCAAAAACAAGCCCGTCAAGCCGCCGATCAGGAAATTGAACATGCTCATCAGCACCAGTATCGTCGGCGTCGTAATCTGCAGCTTGGATTTCCACAATGTGCCGATCGCCACCATATAAGCAAAGCCGGTCGGGACGGAGATCATTTCCGTGAAGAAGGAAAACGGAAGAATCTCCTGGTTCCGCATCGTCGGGAACATATGATGGGCCCAAACCAAGCCGCTGAACAGCATCACGAAGACGAGCCCGATAATTCCCCATTGTCTCGCAAACAGCGTCTTTCTTCCCATGACCGGTATGATTTCCATCCATAAAGCCAGAGCCGGAACAACGACAATGTACACCTCCGGATGTCCGAACAGCCAAAACAACTGCAAGTAGGTCAACGGACTGCCGAGCGCCGTGAAAAACGGCAGCGGAACGATTTTATTGAGCAGGCCGAGCACGAAGGTCATCATGATTTCTGGAATCCAGATAATATTCAGCAGGCTGACCGCAAGCATTCCCCACGCATACATGGGCAAGCGGTTCCAGGTTAAACCGGGCGCTCGCTTGTAGATTATCGTCGCTGTCAAATTCAATGCCACAATCAGCGAAGAAAGCAATAAAGCAAACACCCCGAGATAATAGAAGATGATGCCGTCGGCATCGGATTGAGCCAACGGCTCATAACCGCGCCAACCGGTTGTCCAGTCGCCCAGCAGCGGGCTGAATGCAACGGTCAAAATTCCGAAGGGCACAAGCCAAACGCTCATTCCCGACAACCTCGGAAAGGCGCTGGAGTTGGAGCCCACCATCAGCGGAATCAAATAGTTTCCCAAACCGCCCACCATAAATACCGTACCGACGGAAAACATCATGATCGTTCCGTGAATGCCGACGGTGGATAAATATTGCTGCGGAAATTGGAACAGCCACATATGGTCTTCCATCAACTGAATCCTCATCAACATGGCCGCTATTCCGGCAATCACAAAGCCTCCGGCCGAGGAAACCATGTATTGAATGCCAACAACCTTATGATTCGTGCTGTATCCAAAATAACGTCTCCAACCGGAAGGTTCCTGCCAGCTTGACATCCTTCCGAACGCCGGCTTCATGAACGCTTCCCACGTCCCCGTACCCAATACCCAGCCCAGCATAGCTCCTATCCAGCCGAATACAACGGAAACCTGGGTAACATACTGGTGAGGGGTTTCTTGAGACATATCGGCGACAATCGCGTTTAAGGCAAGAAATCCGACAAGACCCCATATGAATCCTTTAAACACCGGAGGAATTCGACGGGAAGCTTGGGATAAAAGCGGCAGGTCTGCAACGGGAATCCTGCTCATATTGAGATCCTCCTTCCAATTTCCTATGGATTTTCGGGCAGTCTATCATGACCATCAAGATCCCTGCAGTTTCTTCTCTTTCTGTATCCACTTGGCAAAATCATCCGCAGACACAACTTTCATCGGCGTCTCCATAAACGGATGTCCCGGACCGCAAACTTCTGCGCATTGTACCCTGGCCATCGGGTTTGCGTCGGTCGAGGTGATTTCGGTCGGTGTAATATATTCATAGCGGGTTTCCCCGGGAATGACATCCGTCTTGATGCCGAAAGCGGGAATCCAAAAGCTGTGGATGACATCCACCTGGTTATTGTATGTGTGTCTCGGATCGTAAGAGCGCAGTACGAATTTGACCGCTCTTCCTTTCGGCAGCACCAGTATATCGTTGCCGTTGTCGTCCACCGCTTGCGAAATTCCGTACTGCGGATAGCTGTAAAACCATTCCCACTGCCGGGCCACGATATCGACCTCAAGCGTGTCGGAACTCTTGTTGGCCTCTATACCATCATTAAAATATTCCTGCTGCGCGGATGCCGTCGGATGGATGAAAAGAAAAAGATTGACGAAAAGGCTGACGGCAATCCAGACACTGACATAAATTTTGTTGAATTTCGTTTGAATCTTGCTGTTTCCCGGCTCTTGCCGCCAATTGCGAAAGCGCAGCCATGAAAAAATAAGCATCAGAACAATAAACATAAAAATGGGCACGGCAACGTACAAAATGAACTGTGCCGCCCGTTGGCCGTCCTCTCCTTGGGTGGAGGCCACAAAATAATAAAAATGTGATCCCGCAATATAAGCGGCATACTCTCCCAGCAAGCTCAGAATGATCCACAGCACTGCGAAAACCAGATAATCCAACATGATATCGCGTCCTCTCAAAATGAACTGTTGTTGCCGCACCAGTTCAACATCCTTCAAGAAATCAAGCAGGCAGAATAACCAAGGTTCCCTGCATGCCCGCTTCGTAATGCCGATATCCTTGGACAAAGCAGCCGTAATACCAAGTGCCGGGTTTGTTCGGTACCGTGAAATCGAAACGAATCATTCCTCCCGGCATCAAAGTCGGACTGAAATTGCCGTTGCCCGGCGCTGTGATCAACCACGGATGCGGCGTGACATTACAGGTCACGACGGCGTTGTTGGTTGCCAGGTTGTCAACCGCATCGGCTTCTGAAACCATAACATGGACTCCATCCCAAAAATCCTCGTGAAATTGCGTTTTGATCGGCCCGAATTCGCTGGGTGTCGTATCGAAGCCCCTGCCGATCATCATTTCATGAAACCGGTTCGGGCTCTTATTCGTCAACACCATACTGATCTGATCGCCCACTCTCCACGTCATCCTGGAAGGAGTGTAGGAATAATCCCGCGTATAGACATTAATCACTCCCGAATTAACGGGGGTCCCCGTCACTGCCTCTGCCACCTGCGCGATAGCCGATCTACCAAACAAAGCTCCGATTCCCACAACCGCAAGTCCCGTCATACCGATAAGAAACTTCCGCCTGCTCCAATTGACCTGGTCTTCATCAGACGGCTTTTCGGGATGATCCGTCATAGTTCAAGGCCTCCTTTCAAGTCAAAAAGAAATGCCCGGTTCGCCGTTTTGCACAACCTTCAAGGCAACCCACATGCCGATATCCTGCTGTGTGGAACGAAACTGCGGAAAACGGTTGATCAAGTTGGCAATTCGGTAGGTTCCGGGTTTATCGGCTACAAATTTATAGGTTTGCGTATCTCCCGGCATCACTCCCGGTGTAGGATTCCCGAGTATATCCTGAATGGAATCTCCCGCTCCTTGAAAGGCCAGCCGGTTTTGCGAGTCATATACGCCAACCCCGGCGGGAATGCCGCCTTGATTGGAAAATTGCATGTTGACATGGTATCCTTCGGGAATCGTAATGACCATTTGCCCGTTGGCGTAACCGTTGAAATTATCGTAATCATTCGCGTCATTATAGCCCGCAATCAGTTGAATCATAACCGTTTTGGTTGACGCGTCTGCCTTCAACCATGAAGAATTTGAGGAATTCGCTTGGCTGGCACAGCCGGAAACGACAAAAAAAACACACGCTATCAAGAAGGCCAACAACTTTGATTGCTTCATACAAAGTCCACCTCCCGACCAAGTGGGATATTGACAAACTTTTTATTTGTTGGACAGCTCCCAGCTATTCCATCAGTCCTCCCCCCCCCCCCCCCGAGGTGTCCGACAATAGAACTATGTTAAATCATATGACATGAGATTTTTGTTTATTCCTGTAGTACGGACTAAAAAATCCTCCCCTGCACTCGGTTTGTCCACTCTTTGTCGAATGTTTGCGTAAAATGAAAAATAAACAGGGGTAACGCCAACAAAAATGTTGGCGTTACCCCAAAGAGCTTCAATTTAGAATCGTATACCTTTATATGCGTTCAATGTCATCCAGTTCATGTATTTGGTAACCTTCAGGGAAAGAATGTCGTTGACGACCCTGTGCAGCTGCGGCAATCCGTCCCGGTATTGGTCGCTGACGAACGCCCAAATGTCCTTTCCCGTAACGTTCTCATAGCCCAAAAGCATGAATTCCTCCGCTTTGCTGTTGCACAGCTCTTCCATAAACTGCGTCAGCTCTTCCTCAGACAGCGCTTCTTCAAGTTGTTCCACCGTTAATCAAAGCCTCCTGTCATATGTTTCCCTGTTAGCTTCATTATTCGACAAGCTGCCTTTAAAATCCTCCAGCCAAGCGCAAACATCCACTATAAAATGTGCATGAGCACCCGAGACAAGCATATGCATTATTATGAGAATTTCAAGCAGGGAGAAGGAATCGTATGGGCAAACAATCATTCATTCACGGAGCTATGATCTTGCTGGCGGCCGGAATCATCAACCGGATGCTCGGTTTCGTTCCCCGCATCGTTCTGCCCCGTATCATCGGGGCGGAAGGGGTGGGGCTTTATCAAATGGGCTACCCGCTGCTGATCGTTCTGCTGACGCTAATTACGGGAGGCATTCCTTTAGCCGTCGCCAAATTGGTGGCCGAGGCGGAATCCCGCAAAGATGAACAGCGAATTCGCGTCGTCTTGTCCGCAGCTCTCCTGATTTCAACGGGCTTAAGCTTCTTGTTTTTTGTCGGCATTCTATTGTCCGGAGAATGGATCGCCACTCATCTGTTCACGGACCGGCGGGTTCATTACACATTTATCGCCATGAGCCCGATTCTCATATTAGTTGCGCTTTCCTCGGTATATCGCGGATATTTCCAAGGAAGGCACAATATGATTCCGACGGCGTCCTCACAGATTGCCGAAACGTTGGTCCGTACTGTAACCGCACTGCTGTTGGCCTATTGGCTGCTTCCGTATGGCATCCATATCGCAGCGGCGGGCGCCATGTCCGGAGTCATGCTCGGCGAGTTTTTCGGGCTGCTGGTGCTTTTATTGCATTTCAAAATCCATAAGACGAAGGAATTAACCGAGTGGTCGGAGCGTTTTCGTACCGCTGGAGCAATCAAACCCCGCAGCGCAATCCGGCAGCTGCTGGATATCAGTGTTCCGGTAACCGGCAGCAAGCTGGTCGGTTCCGGGTCCTATTTTCTTGAATCGATCATGATCATTCAAAGCTTGGCCGCAGCGGGTATCGCGACTGCCGTCGCAACCGCGCAATATGGTGCTCTTCAGGGAATGGTCATTCCGATTCTGCTGCTGCCCAATGCGCTTACCTACTCGCTGGCGATTTCCTTGATACCATCCCTGTCCGAAGCTGCCGCCAGAAAGGATTTTCGGACGATTCACAAGCGCTTGCACCAATCGCTGCGTCTGGCCTTGGTAACGGGAGCTCCTTTTGCCGTGATCATGTTTGTTCTCGCCGATCCGCTCTGCTATTTTCTTTACCACGACAACGAAGTCGGCGGCATGTTGAAAATGATGGCCCCCGTGGCGCTGTTCATTTATTTTCAAGGTCCGCTGCAGGCTGCCCTGCAAGCGCTTGATCGTCCCGGAACCGCGCTGCTCAATACATTTGTCGGCGCCAGCATCAAGCTGGTCCTGATTGTTCTGCTGGCGACAAAACCCCAATTCGGCATCATCGGCGCCGTATTTGCCATCAGCATGAATATCGTGCTGGTTACTCTGTTACATTGGAACAGCGTATCCAGATTACTTAATTTTTCGATGCGAACATCCGATTTCGGCAAAGTCGGCCTGGGCATGCTTTTGATGGGAGCCGCCTGCTACATGATTATGCACTCTCCGTGGACTTCCCAGTCGTTCGTGCGTTTTGCGGCTTCCTGCTCGGGCGGTCTGCTGCTGTATCTCTTCTTGATGATGCGGTTCAAGCTGATCGACAAATTTGATCTGCTTCGCATTCCGTGGATCGGCAAATTGATTTTCAAATGGCTTTGATGTCAATTGTTTTTATCGACAAAAACGCTGCCCTTATAATCAATCGAGCAAAAAAACACCTCTTTGAAATCCTTTGCCCCTTTCATTTGTATTTGATTTTTCAGCCAAAATCGGGTTTTGTTGATTTTTTTTAAATTTTCATCCTGAACTCTTCCGTCCATGATCAACGGAAGCGGCAATCCTTCGTAGCGAATACTGTCGGTGTCGATCTGTTTCTCCTCTTCAGAGATATCGTCTTTTTTGATGACGGTAAGCTTTCCCGATGTCTCCAGCACCGCAAATTCGACATCCGCGACCTGAGTGACCTTATTTTCCCGCAATTGCAGCATAAGATCGTCAAGACTGTACCGCTGTTTCTGCATCTCCTTGCGGTTCAGCTTGCCTTTGTTGATGATGAGACTTGGTTTTCCGTCAAACCATGAGCGCAGCGTCTGACTTTTCAATGTGATGTACGCGATCGCCAGTTGGATCGCGACCAGCGTGAACATCGGTATGAATCCGGCAGCAAGCGGTTTATCGGTTTCTTCAATAACCAGCACGGCAATTTCGGCGATCATGATCGAAATGACCAGATCAAATACCGACAGCTTGCCGATTTCCCTCTTTCCCATAATTCTCAGCATGAAGAAGACGGCAAAATAAATGAGGACGGTGCGCAAAAAAAGGGTGGGAACATCCATTTGATTCTGCCTCCTTCGGACAAATTCAAATGGTATTCTCACCGCAGCTTTGACGGTTCATGCGGCAATTGGATGATGAAATGCTGGCAGTTTACCAATCCAGTTCCGTTCGTTCCAGTCTAAAGAATAAATAGCAATACATAGATGGTGGAAATCACCAGCGAAACCAGCGTAATCGGCGCACCAATCTTCAAGAAATCCATGTAGGTAAAGCCTTTGCCTTCGCGGGCGGCCATCGCCGCAACAACGACGTTGGCCGACGCTCCGATCAGCGTGCCGTTGCCCCCCAGGCAAGCGCCCAGCGCCAAAGACCACCATACCGGATCCAGCGCACTCGGCTCCACGTTCAATTGAATGCCCATATCCTGAATTAAGGGAATCATCGTCGCAACAAACGGGATGTTATCAATCGTCGCCGATGCAATTCCGGAAACCCATAAAATCAGCATGGAGGTAAACGTCATATCGCCGGCCGTGATATCCAGCGCTTTGGACGCCAAGTATTTGATCACACCGACGTCAATCAAACCTCCGACGAGCACGAATAATCCGGCAAAAAAGAAAATCGTCGTCCATTCTACAGCATGGAACACTTCATCGATATCATGCTCCTTGACCCCGATCAGCATCAGCAAGGTTGCCCCGGCGACCGCGACCACCGCCGCCTCTACATGTATAACGGAATGAAGCGCGAAGCCGGCAATGGTGATCAGCAGCACGATTAAAGACTTATTCATCAGGGGCCTGTCAGTTATATAATCCTCCGCACTAAGTCTCATGAGTTCATCTTTATTTTCTTGCGTCACCTTCAGGGATTTGCCGAAAAACTTCATGAAAATCAGGATCGTGACGGCCATGATGATAATAATGACAGGTGTCAGCGTAACGATAAAATCATTGAAATTCAAATGAGTCGCCGTTCCGATCATGATATTCGGCGGGTCCCCAATCAGAGTTGCCGTTCCTCCGACGTTAGAAGCGATGATTTCAGAAATTAAATAAGGAAACGGATTTACCTGAAGAATCCGGGTGATTGAGAAGGTGACCGGGACGATGAGCAGTACGGTTGTGACGTTATCCAAAAACGCGGAACCTATCGCAGTCAGCAACGCTAAAAATACGAGAATTCGGATCGGATCGCCTTTGGCCGATTGCGCCGCTTTCACGGCGACATATTGGAAAATCCCGGTTTTATTCGTGATGCCTACCAAAATCATCATACCGATCAAAAGAAAGATAGTCTCCCACTCAATATGATGCTCATATGCTGTTTTCAAGTCAACCATCCCGAAAATAACCATTAACAATGCGCCTACTAAAGCAATAACAGCGCGGTTGACTTTTTCCGTAATAATGAAGGCATAAATGAGCAGGAAGATGACGACTGCGCCAACGACCTGCCATGTAGGTACTGCAGAAACAAGCTCCAAACAAAGACACTCCCTTTCTTGGTTTCCGCCAAACGAAGTATGTAGCCGGGACAAAGCTTTTTGTTCACGCACCATTATACTAAATACGCTTTCACGCGTCCATCGTTCCAAAAAATCCGCCGACTTGGATTTGGACGAATATGTACTAATTGCGCAAGCTTGACCATAAAATGGTGGTAAAATCTCCGAGGAGGAATCCAAATGAAAACGATTCAAAATACAGGGGTGGTTTCCCCGTTGTTTCGGGGACTGGTGACGACCTTTATCTTCTTATTCGCCGCGTCCATCATCGTTTCTCTTTTGGTTTTGTGGACGGAAATGAAAGAACAGTCCCTTGCTTTTTATGCCTATTTGATTCACGGATTGTCCATCTTTGCCGGCGGACTGGCCAGCGGTAGAAAAGCGGATAAAAAAGGCTGGTATCACGGCGCCGTTCTAGGTATCGTGTACAGTCTGCTCATCCTGGCCATCGCCCATTTCGGCTTCGATTCCACGCTCGGTCTCAACGCCCTGTCCTTAATTCTCTTGTCCTTGATGCTGGGCGCCCTGGGCGGTGCCATCGGGGTGAACGTCAAAAAATAATTCCGCCAAATTGCCCGCTCTTCCCGTTCATGATATAATAATTTGCGCTGTCTTCCGGGAACCATCGTTTGAAAGGGAGGGGCTCTCATCAATGTATCTTTACCAATCCATGTCGCATATTTCCATTGCCATTGCCATTCTGGCCGTCGCGGCGCTGACCATTTCCCTGAAAACGAACCCGCTCGCTGCGGCAGCGTCGTTCGTGCGGCAATTGATTGTTTCCCGCAAATATTTGCTTCACCTTGCCGCCATGCTGTTGATCCTGCTGATCAACAAGTTCGAATTATCCGTTGAAGCTTGGATGAACTCAAGCGCCGACTTCACACCCGATATCTACCGGCTTGAAGGGGACTTTATCGCGAATTTCCAGCATTTTTCGGCCAATCCTGCGCTCACCCAAGTCGCTGCTTTTTTTTACGTCGTCGTTTTCCCGACTTTGTTCGTTGTTTCCCTGGGCATTTATACGCATGACAAAAACAAGCAATTGTTCTATGCCCTGACTTATACGATGCTTATCAATTATATCGTCGCCATGCCATTTTATTTGTTTTTTCCGGTCAACGAAGTTTGGGATTTCCATCATGGCGTCAAATTCATGATCCTTGATGTTTTTCCCGCATTCGAACAGCAATACCGTCCCTTATCCGGCATCAATAATTGCTTTCCCAGCCTTCATACTTCCATATCCGTATCCATGGCGTTGCTGGCTTTGAAATCAAACAGCCGCTTCTGGAAAATCTATACGATGGTGTCCGCAGTCATGATTATCTTCTCCATTTTTTATCTCGGTATCCATTGGCTGACCGATGCGGCGGGCGGACTAGCTCTTGCCTTTTTTGCGGCTACCGCGGGGATCAAGCTCAGCGAAGGCTTATTCTTTTCGAAAAAATACCGTTTTGTCGGAACAAGCGGCAGTAAAACCGTCGGCAAATAAAAGATCGTCGAATCTCAAAGCCACAGTCGCTTACACGGCATCTTCCCAATGCTCCACTTCCGCAACAAATAAATACTATTTTTGTTAAAGCAATTATAAAATAAATAAAAAACCTCCGAAACTTGGAGGTTTTTTGAGGTTTGGCTGCGGTGACTGTTATGTATTGGGCCCGCTTATTCCGCTGCAGAAGAGACAATCGCATTGATGGCCGATTTGTCGAATGTCAGCTTGGTCGAGTCGTTGACTTTCAGAACAACGGTATCATCGACGAGCTCCGTGATCGTGCCGTGCAGTCCTCCGATTGTGATGACTTTATCCCCTTTTTTCATCGAATTCAACATGGCGTTACGCTGCTTTTGTTTTTTCTGCTGGGGACGGATCAGCAAAAAGTAGAATACCGCAAACATCAGCACAAACGGCAAAATCATATTAAACCAGCTGCCTTGAGTCGCGGCGGCATCTGCTGCAAGATACATGGATTTCCCTCCTCTCAAAAGCCTTTTTCGTTGTCAAACAAACCGTATTCGGCAAAAAACTCGTCTCTGAAATCCAAAAGCCGATCCTCCCGTATCGCCTGCCTGACCTTTCTCATCAAATCCAGCAAAAAGTACAGATTGTGATAAGTGGTTAACCGGATGCCGAAGGTTTCGTCCGCTTTGACCAGATGGCGAATATACGCGCGGGAATAATTGCGGCAGGTGTAACAATCGCATTTTGGATCCAGAGGCCCGTAATCCCGGGCAAATTGAGCGTTTCGGATGACCAGCCGGCCTTGGCTCGTCATGGTTGTACCATTGCGGGCGATACGCGTCGGCAATACGCAGTCGAACATATCGATGCCGCGGATGGCTCCTTCCACAAGCGCGTCGGGTGATCCCACACCCATGAGATATCTTGGTTTATAGGACGGAAGGAGCGGAATGACAACCTCAAGCATATCATACATGATGCTCTTGGATTCGCCGACACTCAACCCTCCAATAGCATACCCCGGAAAATCCATTGAAGTCAACTCCAACGCGCTTTGTTTGCGCAAATCCGCGTACATGCCCCCTTGAACGATCCCGAACAGGGCTTGATCCTCCGGACGCGAATGGCTGTTCAGGCAGCGTTCCGCCCAGCGTGTCGTCCTTTCCAGCGAATCCTTGACGTACGCGTATTCTGCAGGATGCGGGGGACATTCGTCAAAGGCCATGATAATATCCGCACCCAGCGCATTCTGAATTTCAATCGATTTTTCCGGCGACAGAAACAGCTTATCCCCATTCAAATGTGAACGGAACTCCACGCCTTCCTCCATGATCTTCCGATTCTCATTCAGGCTGAACACCTGAAATCCGCCGCTGTCGGTCAAAATCGGACGATCCCAATTCATGAACCGGTGCAGTCCGCCTGCTTCCTTCACAATTTCGTGCCCCGGCCTTAAATACAGATGATACGTATTACTCAGGATGATATGCGCGTCCATTTCCTTTAATTCCTCGGGACTCATCGTTTTGACGGTAGCCTGTGTGCCCACCGGCATAAACGCCGGCGTTTCGATATCCCCGTGCGGGGTGTGCAGGATGCCCAAACGGGCACCCGATTGTTTGCATGTTTTCAACAATTCATAAGTTGCGGCCATTTCATCTCTTCCCTCAATCTTTAATTAGTATATAAACATGGCGTCGCCGAAGCTGAAAAAGCGGTATCGGCTGTTCACCGCTTCCCGGTAAGCGTTCAACACGTTCTCCCTTCCCGCAAAAGCGCTGATCAGCATCAACAGGGTCGATTTGGGCAGATGAAAGTTGGTCAGCAGGGCATCCACCATTTCCATCCGGTAACCGGGATAAATGAAAATATCGGTCCATCCGCTGCATTCCCGGATCCGTCCCCTGCCGAACTGTCCCCCAGCCGTTTCCAAGGTCCGTGCCGAAGTCGTACCCACCGCTATGATTCTCCCGCCCCGTTCAGCCGCGTCATTCAGCATTTCGGCAGTTTGCCTGGAGATGGAATAATACTCCGCATGCATTCGGTGCTCCTCGATGTTTGACACCGACACGGGACGGAAAGTCCCAAGGCCCACATGGAGAGTCAAATAAGCGATCGAGATCCCCATTCCGGCAATCCGGTTCAACATTTCATCCGTAAAATGCAGTCCAGCGGTCGGCGCCGCAGCGGATCCCTCGTGCTTGGCATATACCGTTTGGTAGCGGTTCTTATCCTCAAGCTGCTGCTTGATATAGGGCGGAAGCGGCATTTGGCCGAGCCTGTCAAGGATTTCATGAAAAATGCCCTGATAGTGAAACTTCAGGACTCTTTCTCCCATCTCCGCCTCCGATTCAACCTCAGCGGTCAAAACCGGCTCTTCTTGAGGACCGAACAGCAGCCGTGTCCCGGGCTTCACCCTTTTTCCCGGCTTGACCAGCGTTTCCCACCGGTCTTCTCCGAGGTTTTTGAGCAGAAGCACCTCAACCTTCGCCCCGGTTTGCGCTTTGACGCCGAACAATCGGGCCGGAATGACCTTGGTGTCATTCAGCACAAGAGTATCGCCGGCTTGCAAAAAACGGATCAAATCGTCAAAAAAGTAATGACCGATCTCGCCGGTGCGCTTATCCAGCGTCATCAGGCGGGACCGGTTTCTCTCCACAAGAGGGGATTGCGCGATCAATGATTCGGGAAGTTCAAAATCAAACCAATTTACGTCCATAGCCCTGCCTTTCATTCCTTCACGATGCTGATATCCTTATAATAGTATTGCAAAATATATTTATAGTCATACTGCAGCTCAGCCAACGCCCTGGCGCCCCATTGAGACATTCCGAGACCGTGTCCGTAGCCCAATCCGACAAAGCGGAACTCGGGCTGCCGAGTGGCCAGCCGGACTTGCCGGTTTTCGTTCATGAGCAGCAGATTATCCCCGGTCAGCTGCGAAACGTCCGATCCGGTTTCCGAACTGACGGAGGAGCTTCCGCTTACGGCATAAAGCCCACCTTTGGACTCGGGAAAACTCCGCTTCGTACCTTTCGCTCCCAATACAGTATACCTGCCCGTTTCCTCGACATCAAAGCGTGTGCTCGGCAAACCGTTCATCACGGTTCGGTATGAATCCGGCCGGCTTACTTTGATTTCCTGTCCGTTGGCCTGCATATCCATAACCCGTCCGGAGGGCCCCCGCTTCGTCACATTCAGCGTTAGAAGCGGCTCCGGGATGGACGAAGCGGAGACGTTGGCGTTAATCGAAGCCATTATTTCCTCGGCCGTAAACGGGCCTCTGATCCAACTGAAAGAGTTGGATTCCGGAACCTTGTCGATAGCGACGAAGCTGTCGCCGACATTAACCTGCGCGATGGGACCGTTCGAATTGTTGTCCACGTATGGGGCGGAACGCACATTGATTCCCGAATCCAGCGATTCTAAGATCGGCAATCCTGCCGGATTCGTTCGTCCGGTGATTTTCACAAAGTCTGAACGGATATAGCCGACTTTTCCGTCCGGCAGAACAATCCGATACCAAGAAAGCTTCTTGTCCTGTATGTCTTGATCCGGACTGGGCACACTTTTGATATACGACAATGGCGAACCCCAGACCTCGGACGCGTCTGCGGTCAAGCCTCCGCTGTTGGAATAATAGAAGGGCGTGATAAGCCCGTCCTTGTTGACGACCACTTCGCCTTTAGTCTTGTCTACGGCGGTAATGGCATCGGCGGATTCCTTATCCATCCCGAAATAGGCCTGATCATACGTGGTATCGGAAATATTGGCGATTTTATATTTCAGGCCCAGCGTCAATGCGTATGTTCTGGACACGACCGCTTGCGCCTTCAAAGCCTCCAAAGGCCAGCCCGAGCCCATTTCCGAACCGACCACGGAATACAGATACTGCTCAAAAGGAAGTTCATTGATCACTGCGAGCTTCCCGTTATACTGGCTCACTTCAATGCCGCCTCGATAATTGCGGCGGTATCTTTCCTGTACGCGAATTCCCGGCGACGCGGACGAAGCCCACACTTTCTCTCCGTTGGCATTGAAAAACAGATGCTCCATCACGGTCCCGGAGGAACTAAAAGAAGCATCTTCCCGCTTCAGCAGGTAAGGAGCATTCGTATCCGGTTTGACCAACTGCAAATCCGGGGCCGCCTTCAAGGCCGAGCTTTTGATTTCGTTTAACTGCGCTTGGGTCGATGCTTCCCCGATCCAAACCGAATAAACGGCCTTCCCTTGAGAATTCTGGTGATAAGCCGGATAGGCGTCAATCCCTAGAAGCGACAGCCCGTTTGCCCTGGCGCTCGCTTGCGCCTCCGTTTCAAAGGTACCCGCGATCCAATGGAGAGGACCGGCGACCACGGGAGTACCAGATGCATACCCGGCGATCCCTGCTGCTGTCGCAGCGGCTTTGCCCGCTTCATCGGAGCTTGCAAAATTGCCGATATAGACTTGATATACCACGGCCCCTTTTCTTGAGCCTTTAAACAAGTAAGGTTGAAAGCCGGAATCCTCCAGCTTGTTATACAGGTTTCTTGCCGAGGCGGCGCTTTGTGTTTCCAGCAGCTTCACCCTGTACTGGTCGATGCTGATGCGAACCGATTCGTTCGGCCCGGCTGAAAGCAGGTCGCGGTTTCCTTCGGGAAGGCGAATTCCGATTTGCAGGGACTGGGGGGAAGACAGCGTGACCGAAGGCACTGTACCGCGCTTGTCGATGAAAAGGCTGACCCTGATCCGATCGAGCTTGGGAATGGCCGCATACGAGGAATCTGCTTGAAAAGGGAGACTTGCCAAGAAGCATGCCGCAACAAGAATAGAGACGATGAGCGGTTGAGAACGATGCAAAAGTGACATGTTGCCGATTTTCCTTTCCCGTAATCAAAAATAATCTATGACATTAGACTCCAAAATCTGCAAAAAGTTTCAAAGGCGAACGCCAGGTCTCTACAGAAGATACCCCCCAACCCTATGAATCTTCATTTCCATAATTATGGGGTTTTTCGAGAGCCTAGGTTTCATCCATGTCCCGCAGGTCATAGCCGCTTATCCTCCCGCTCGGCGTGCACCGAACAGGTTCCCTCCGGGCAATCCACGTCGAGCGTTCCGAACAGCCTGTACCAGCACAAGCATTAAAGCATCGGCTCCCTTGCTGACATGTCCCGTCTCGTCAACCACATGGATTTCCGCCTCCAGCTCCAACAGCGGCAGACCGGGCGGCAGACTCCGGAGATCCGCGCTTTGATAAGGCTGCATCTCGAGCTCAGTGCCGGTACGCAGACCCTTAAGCACTTCGACCGTATTCGTACAAAGCCTGCATTTCGCGTCATACAGCAGGGTCAGTTTTCGGGGTCTGTTCAAGCCGGCGTCCCCTCCGATCAGTTCTTATCTTGGGGATAAACCATCCCCAAATGGCCGTACGCGAGCCGCGTAAGCATCCTGCCGCGCGGGGTGCGCTGAAGGAAGCCGATCTGCAGCAAATACGGCTCATACACATCCTCAATCGTCTGACTTTCTTCCCCGATCGATGCGGCAATCGTATCCAGGCCGACCGGACCGCCGTTGAACTGATGAATAATTGCCTTCAGCATTTTATGGTCGATGGCGTCCAGACCCAGATCATCCACTTGAATCATGGAAAGCGCCGAGCGGGCGATTTCCGTTGTAATGATGCCGTCGCCTTTGACTTGGGCATAATCCCTTACTCTTTTCAGCAATCGATTGGCGATGCGCGGAGTGCCTCGCGACCTCATGCCGATCTCGCGAGCGGCGTCCCCGACGATCTTGACGCCTAGAATTTCCGACGCCCGCTGGACGATGAATGTCAACTCCTCCACGGTGTAATATTCCAGCCGGCTCATGACTCCGAAGCGGTCTCTGAGGGGCGACGAAAGCAGTCCGGCACGAGTGGTTGCGCCAATCAAGGTAAAGGCCGGCAGGTCAAGCCGGACGGACCGGGCGCTCGGTCCCTTGCCGATAATGATATCCAGCGCAAAATCCTCCATTGCGGGATAGAGCACTTCCTCAACCGTTCGATGAAGCCGATGGATTTCATCGATAAAAAGCACATCGCCTTCCTGCAGATTCGTCAGGATGGCCGCGAGATCGCCGGGGCGTTCGATCGCCGGACCCGATGTCGTCCGGATATTTACGCCCAATTCATTGGCGATAATGATCGAGAGCGTGGTCTTGCCAAGCCCCGGAGGCCCGTACAGCAAAACGTGATCAAGCGCTTCCTTGCGCATTTTTGCAGCTTCAATATAGATCTTCAGGTTATCCTTCACCTGCGATTGACCGATATATTCCGATAAATATCGAGGACGGAGGCTGAGCTCCTCGGCCTGATCCTCCATCATGAAATTGGCGGAAATGATCCGTTCATCCATTGCTTATCCTCCAAACGCCAAATTATCCCTGAAACAGCGCTTTGAGCGCTTTTTTCAACAGCGTCTCGGCCGTATCCGTTTCATCAGCCGCAGCACGAATCGACTGCCATACGCGGTCCGTTTCGGCTTCCGAATAGCCAAGGGCAAGCAGGCCTTCTTTGGCCTCGGACCAAGCGCCCGGCCATTCGCCGGCAGCCGCGGAGCCGCCGCCGGAAACCGGCGATTCGATGCCCGCCGCAATCTTCTCCTTGCCCAGTTTGTCCTTGAGGTCAAGGATAATACGCTGCGCCGTTTTCCTGCCGATGCCCGGAAGCTTCGTCAGGTACGCCACATCCTCCTGCCGAATGGAAGCTATCACCCGATCGGGCGATCCTGCCGACAAGATTCCCAAAGCCACACGCGGACCGATGCCGCTGACCTCCAGCAATTTGCGGAACAGCGATTGTTGCTCCCGGTTTGGGAAGCCAAACAGCAAAATCGCGTCCTCGCGCACATGATGATGCGTAAATACGGTGAGATTTTTATCTTCGTTCTCCTGAAAAGCATAAGGATTCGGGCAAAACACCCTATACCCTATTCCGGCGACGTCCAACACCAAATAGTCCGATTCCCTGTAAGCGATCTTCCCCCGCAAAAATTCGATCATCTTTTGGACACCTCATTGATTTTATCGTTCAATGCGGACGAATGGGCATGACAAATCGCCACAGCCAATGCATCCGCCACATCATCGGGCTTGGGCACGATCGACAAATGCAGAAACATGCGGACCATTTCCTGGACTTGATGCTTTTCGGCTTTGCCGTAACCGACCACCGACTGCTTTACCTGCAGGGGGGTATATTCACCGATTTGCAGCCCGCGCTGGACCGCGGCAAGCAAAATGACGCCCCTGGCCTGACCCACGCTGAAGGCAGTGGTCACATTGCGGTTGAAAAACAGCTTTTCGACCGCAACGGCATCGGGCTTATATTTGCCGATCAGCATCTGCATCGCATCGTAAATTTCCTTCAGGCGCAAGCCCGGATCGGTATGCGCTTCGGTCTGGATGCTTCCGTATTGCACCGGCACAAGCCTGCTTCCTTTTTTATCGACAAAGCCGAATCCGACAATGGCAATTCCCGGGTCGATTCCAAGTATGCGCAACAAATACCTCTCCCATCAGCCTGCCAAAAACGGCACAAAGGCGAACATATGTATTTAATTTTCATTATAACATTACCTGTTTATCCTTGTCATGGAAAATAAAAAAACCACCCGAGTGATTTTTGTTACATACAATACCCCGCGATGTATACTACAATGAATTCAGTTTGATAAGAAAAACTTTTATCGAAGTCCTTCAAAGAAGCCGGACCGCGATGAAAGGAAGTTTTTCATGCCAATAAGAGTTTGCCTTTTCCAAAATCCGAAGGCTTATAAACTCTTATGTGGTAAATAAAAATTATTGGGAGGGTTTGAGATGTTTTTACGTTATTTTTACAATGAAAAATTGGCGCATGCTTCGTACATGTTCGGCTGCCAAGCGGTCGGCGAAGCCATTGTCGTTGATCCCAGCCGGGACGTTGAGCCTTATCTGAAGGTCGCAAAAGCGGAAGGGTTGAAAATCGTCGGAACACTGGAAACCCATCTCCATGCCGATTTTGTTTCGGGAGCACGCGAAATGGCGGACAGAGTGAACTCGACATTATATATTTCCGGCGAAGGCGGCGAAGGATGGAGGCATGAATATGTCGGTGATTTA
This sequence comes from Ferviditalea candida, assembly GCF_035282765.1. Taxonomy (GTDB): domain Bacteria; phylum Bacillota; class Bacilli; order Paenibacillales; family KCTC-25726; genus Ferviditalea; species Ferviditalea candida. The sequence goes on from NZ_JAYJLD010000012.1 coordinate 98,881, forward strand.
AACCACAGATTCCTGAAAGACGGGGAAACTTTCAAAATAGGCAACCTGACCATTCAAGCCATGCATACGCCCGGTCACACGCCGGATTCGATGTCCTTCATCCTGACCGACGGTGCGGCGGCCGATCGTCCGATCGGCATTTTCACAGGCGACTTTGTGTTTGTCGGCGACGTCGGCAGACCGGATTTGGGGGATAGAGCGGTCGGACTCGTCGGTACGGCTGACATGCTGGCCCGGCTTCAGTACAAATCGCTGCAGCGCTTCAAGGAATTGCCGGATTATCTCCAAGTGTGGCCCGCACACGGGGCTGGAAGCGCCTGCGGCAAGGCATTGGGCGCCATTCCTTCCAGTACGGTCGGCTACGAAAGGCTGTTTAACCCGGCGCTGTCCTATACGGATGAAGATGCTTTTGTCGAGTTTTTGTTAGACGGGCAGCCGGAGCCGCCCAAATATTTCTCCCGAATGAACCCGACAAATAAAAAGGGCCCTGCCTTGATGAAGGATGTCAGAAAGCCGGAAGCTAATCTTTCCTATCAGGCACTGCTCGATGCAAAAGCCGAGAACGGAGCCATGCTGGTCGACACCCGAAGCGCCGATCAATTTTCGAAGGGGCATATACCGGGAACGATCAATATTCCATTAAACAAATCGTTCACCAATTGGGCCGGCTGGCTCGTCGATTATGAACGTCCGCTGTACCTGCTGATCGGGCAGGGCCGCGTCGACGAAGCCGCGCTTGATCTGTATTCCATCGGAATCGATAATTACGCGGGTTATGCGGAACTGGCCGCTCTTCAGCAATATGAAGAAAACGGCGGGGCATTGCAAACCTACCAGACGACCAGACCTTCAGAAATCGCTGAAAAAGTGCTCAACGGCGAAGTCCATGTCGTCGATGTCCGCAATGATTCCGAACGCAAGGAAGGGTATATCCCTTCGTCGCAGCACATCATGCTCGGCTACCTGTCGGATCGGTATATGGAAATCCCAACCGATAAGCCGATACTCGTGCAATGCCGCTCCGGAGCTCGGTCGGCTATTGCGGCAAGCATTCTACAGGCCAAAGGAATCACCAACGTCATCAATCTGCTCGGCGGCTATGATGAATGGTCCAAGCAAGGACTGCCGAAGGAAGTCATGACTGCCGTCGTCTAAAAACAAACTCCAAAAGGGCTGCTCCGAAGCAGATACATCTGCTGCAGGGCAGCCCCCTGTTTTGGCGATGGGATTTTAGAATGAAGGGGTCATTACCTTTTTCGTTTCCTCTACGGCAAAGTCGCTGAATGTGGAAAGAACGCTGTTATATTCGGCCAAATCCGTAACCCGAATGCCATCGTAAAGCTGTCTGACCGTTTCATGAGGCAAACTGCTTTTCAACCGCTTGATATTTAACTGAAAAAAGGTCCGAATCACTTGATCGTTCGCAGGAAGTCCGTTGAACAGCGACAAATTCCCGTTTTGATCCACGCCAAAGTAAGCGTTGCGTTTGCATTCCGGCGAAAGGTCATCGATTTTGCGGGAAAATGTCAGCAGGTTTCCTGTGCTGCTTTCCACGTTCCAATCCGGATTTTTGGCATAAGCGTCACCGATTTGCCCGGCGGACCATGCACCCAGCCGTTCGGTTTGTTCGCCGCAGGCGTATACGGTATGAAGACTGACTTGCTTTCGGCTTCCCGCAGACATTCCCTTTACAATTTCATCAAGGGGTGTTCTCTCCTGCCGCTGCGGGGCGTATTTGGAACCAGTCATCGCGCTTACAGCCTGCTGCCCTGCTGAACCGGACAAAGCATGTTCCGTTGACGGGAGCCGAAAAACGATGCCGGCAGTCAAGGACATTCCGATCAACACGGCTAGAAATCCGAGCGATAACCCGCGGCGTTTTCGACGAAGGCGCTTCTTGATTCTTTTGAGCAGATTGGAATAATTCACTTCGATCGCCTTCCATACTGGTTTTTTACTATTTTAACCAGCATACCGGAGGCATATTCAGTATTTTAACAACGCAAACCATCCTCTATTTGTTGAGCCAGGGAAGATTTTCCGGCTTTTTTTCCAGTTTGGCTCTGCGCTGATGACCGCGAGCAGCCTGACGCTTTCTTGCCCCGTTTTTTGACGTTCCGGTTGATTTCTTTTCAACCTGCTTGATATTCGCCTCTCCACCGTCCGTTTGTTGGGCAACTCCCCCGGATGTCACACCCGTGTTCGCCAAGCCGTCAATGGCCCTGTGAACCGCTCCTACAGGGCTGTACGGCGTCGCGAAAGGATCGGAGTAACCAAGGGCCATGGGGAAGGAATACGGACTTCCGAATCCCGCATTTCCAAAACTTGTGTTCAACGGAGCGTTGAAGAGAAAGCGGTACGGCATCCCGTACGGCGCGGAATAGGCGGAAGTGTAGGCATTAACTGGATTTGACGCGCCCGGATAAGGATCGGCGAATGGGCTGTACGGCTGCGTCATCGACAAATTCGCATAGGCACCCATCTGTCCGCATCCGTACGGATATGCATCATGCATATAAGGCGGCGTCGCAGAAACATTTGTGTGCGAATTGGACCATAGTCCGCTGGATTCAAGAGAAATCGGCGAATTCATATTTGTCGAATCGGCTGCGGACAGATAGGGCATCTCTTGATTCATCATATTCCCCGACACCTCTGTGGCCGGAACTTTATATTGGGCGAATAAATCCTCGACTTTTTTGGCATTTTCGACAGGTGCTTGCATGAACGGATTTCCCATCCCGACAGGATCCAGGTTCTCCTTCAAGACCTTATAACTCGTTTCCGGCGGATTTTCAATGGAAATCTTGTTCAACTCCACGTTCACTTCAAAAACGTTTTCTTCCGCCACAGGGTTGACAGGCTGATTGTTTCCGGGATTGCTCTGCACGGCTGTCGGCGCTTCATTCAGCGATTGATTGAGAGGTGCGCCCGCCCCGATTTTGGGAATGTAGACCACCTCACCCGTCAGCAGCACATTCGGATTTTTCAGCTGCGGATTCGCCTGAATCAGCGTATGCAGCGAAACTCCCCATTCTTTGGACAATTTCCAAAGCGAATCTCCCTGCTTCACGACATGTTTGTATGCGATCATGTTTTCCGGGAGCTTCACCGGCTGGGCGTTAGCGGGAATTTTCACCTTCATTCCGACATCGATGACATCCGGGTTGGCAATCTGGGGATTGGCTTCAATCAGCTTCTGCAGATCGACATGATATTTTTGCGACAACTTGTAAAGGGTATCCCCCTTTTTTACGATATGAATCTTCACGATTCCAGAACCTCCTGTTTATATAATCTAAATAACGGCAAAATATCAGCTTGCGGATTCATTACATCTTATGCAGAAAATAGGCTTTTGACATACCTATCTTGAAAATTCACTTCCATAAATACTTTTTTTCCAAAGAACAAAATCACCCTTCGGGTGACTGAAATAACGAGACCCATACTTTAGCGCTGTTTAGGGAAATGGGTATGGCCTTCCCATGCTCCCTTTATCATCTTCAGCTCATCCTTCTACTTCGATTTCTTCTCCCTCATGGTCCCATTACACTTCGGACATATCATCTCGTCTTCTTCCCCCCGCCTGAGATCATAGGAGCATTCTTCCACAATAAAGTCAGGTACCGGATCAATGCACCCACATCGATGCACTGGAAGTCACTAAGTACATCAGGTCCATTCAATCCCAAGAAATCGTCCAGGTCCTCCATCGGATGCTTTCCACAGCCGTTCTGCAAGCTTCAAATCGTTCGAAATTTTCCAATGGGATGACCTATGTGTCAAACGTCTGAGAAAATGTCACCTTAACTCGTCCGAGAAAATGTCACTTTTGTAGTGTTCCGAGCCACCGTTAGGTGGCTTGGACTGTCTTTGAAT